>NZ_JBIPMD010000320.1:0-3064 GCF_044369315.1 Silvanigrella sp. | reverse complement strand
ACTTTCCTTGACGGAATTCCAAAATGGAAGGAAAAAGATATTGGATTGAATTTTAACTGACAGACAATTTCATTTTTGGGAGTCTTTGTAAACAGGGAGATTGTCAGATAATATACCATCTACTACAGTTAATTGTGTCTATAAAATTGGGGGAAGATCACCTTTTAAAATTTTAATTGTAGCTTTATCTTTTTCTGAAACGTATCCATTCATTTGCTCTATCAGATCTTGATCTTCACCTATATTTGCTTTCGCTAGAAAACCACATTTTGCAGATTCTTTAAAAATTTCTCTGTTTAATAGTAATCCTGTAACGACGTTTTTATTTGTTTCATTGATCATTTTTTTGAGTTCGTGAAGTTCAAATTCGATCTTCTTTTGAGTTTCTTCATACTTATTTTTATCATCTTCAATTAAACTTTCAACTACTGCATTTACACTTTTTTGTGATGAGTCTGCAAGAAATTTTAAATGCTGATAGTGCTTTTCATCCAGTCGTATTGTTATTCTTTTCACTAATATCCTCCCTAATAATTTATTAACATGACGTCATAAAAATAATATTTAAATATATAGAATACTAATTAAAAAATCACACAAAATGACGTCACAATTTTATAAAAAATGCATATGACGTCATGAGTGATGTCATCGTGACGTCAAAATAAATATAATTAAAATAATAGGTTAAATCAAATTTTGACGTCACATTTTTAAAGCTGACGTCACTCATGACGTCAAAATTTCAAACATAAGATATCTATATTTATCAATAATAAGTTAATTACAAACGTCTGCCACAAAGTGGCGTAGTGTGTGGATAGCGAGCAGGCCTTAGCCTGCGAAGCTTGCCTTGTTGTTTCTTTATGGTTTTCTGTATCGGCGTAACTCAATTTTTGAAGTCAAGATGTTTGTCTGCGCCGATTTTTAAAAAGGAGATTTAAAAATGTTTATTCATATGTATTCAAGAGAAGATGCTGTCGAGGATGGGGTTTTAGCTTTTTTGTCTGAGTTTTTTCCCAAGCTTTTTTTAGAACCGACTTATTGCACTTCTGCATTTTTTGATTCGTATATTTCGGATGATTTTGATAGCAAAGATTATAAAATAGGTTCTAATTCTGGGGAACGTGTCTTAAAAATTTATGAATTGTCCATTAGATTTTTTGCAATTACAAAACAAACAAAAAGACCATATTATTTTGATATCCCAAAAATTGATGGAACCTTTGATAAGGCTCAAATTGTTCATGACGGTGAAGTGTTTACTTATATGATGATCAACGAAGATTAAAAAATATTATTTCAATTTTAAATTAAAAAGGAGAGCAAAGGCATGAAATATTTTAGAGCTAACAGACCCCTAACAATCAATGAGGTACAAAAATTTGCTCCTGCTGCATTTGCAGATAAAGCAAGTTTGGATGTTTCAAAAAACTATTCTTTTCTTTCGACAAGAAACCTCATAGAAACTTTAGAAAAGAAAAATATTGTACCATTTGCTGTTGCTCAAACGAAGTCTCGGACAGATGAAGCAAAAGAAAGCGGACGGCATTTAATAAGATTTAGACACGAAAATCATAAGTTAGAAATAGGTGAGGTCGTGCCTGAAATTGTTTTGGAAACAAGTCACGATGCAAAATCATCATTTAAATTTTCGCTAGGTTTATTTAGATTGATTTGTGAAAATGGATTAGTAGCACCCTGTTCAATTTTAGACACTATTAGAATAAAGCATGTCAAAGCTGATGATTCAGATGTGATCGATGCAGCGTTTGAAGTGTTAGATAGTAGCGATTCTGCTATTGAGAATATTTTAGAAATGAAAAGAAAGGTTTTATCTATTGATGATCGATTCTCTTTTGCAAACGAAGCCACCACGTTGAGATGGGAAAAAGAAAGTGATTGTCCTCATCTTCCGTTAGAAAAAATTTTAGCACCAAGGAGAAGAAAAGAATCCGAATTAGATTTATGGACAACATTTAATGTCGTACAAGAAAATTTAGTGCGTGGTGGTCTTAGCTTTTATAAATTAAATGATAAAGGCTATCCAATCGCTCGTCAGTCAACGAGGGCTGTCAATTCTATCGCTAAAAATTTAGAACTAAATAGAAATTTATGGACTCTTGCAAATAAATTTTTAAATAACTAGTTTACTTTATGATATATATATCTTAAAGTATAATAAGTTAAGATATACTTTATCATAATTTTAAGGAGAGAGAAACATGAATTCTTTAAAGTCTATTGATTTTGAAACTATTTTTTACATCTTTATTGTTCCGAGTCTGATAATTTTTAGTTGTGTATTTGGGGTTGTTAATCGTCCTAAAAATCTATCACTAGATGCATATTCTTTAAAATGTAAAACATTAAGTTGGGAGCAAAAGAGTAATAAAACTTCGTGTCATAGTTTTGATCTTGTTTTTGTAGGAACTCAAAAATTTTTAGACGTAAATAATTCTAAAAATAAAAAGACTCTCTCTTTTATAAATGATCATTGTATTAGCTTTGATAAAAAAAATAATTGTAAGTCAATTGCTTTAAATTTTTCTTCTTTAGAACTAAAAAATATTTATTCAGGAGCAAAAAAAATAGATACTGATTTTGTTGGAAATCTTTCTTTAAATAGATGATAAAAAAATTTAGTGACTTTACTTTATGATAAGTGTATTCTATTCTTAAACTTAAGACTGTTTAGTTATGTATTTTTATCTTTTATGTTGTTTTTTAATTCATTAGTTTTGAAACACGGGCGTAGTGTGTATAGTAGAGTCAGGTTAAATTCTGAGCAATTAGGAATGGAATTAAAATGGTCCGAACAAATCGAGATTTAAGGGAACCACTTCGAGGAAAAAAAAGCTTCCGTGGAAAAAAACTTTTAAATTGTCGTTGGTGTGATTCTCAAATTACGGGGATGCGCCGTTCATTCTGCTCAGATGTCTGTGTGCATGAACATAAACTAAGGTCAGATGTCGGATACATGCGTAAAGCTGTATTTGAGAGAGACAATGGAATTTGTTCCGTATGTAAACGTGACTGCGAAAAACTTAAAAAGGATGCTTTA
>NZ_JBIPMD010000109.1:0-10269 GCF_044369315.1 Silvanigrella sp. | reverse complement strand
GATTCAGACATTTTAACCTCCAACTCTTAGAGGCGTTCTTTCAAAATAATACTCTGAAAAGGTTGATTTTCAAATCTAACCTAACCCTACTTCAACATAGCAACTTACCCTATATCTATTAGGAGATTTTAAATTTTGAAATACTTAAATATAAAAAATATATTGTTTACTTCAATTTTTTTTCTTTCTTTTCAATCTTTTGCAAAAGATGTCTCAAGAATTCCACTAGAGCAGTTTATTATTCCTGAAAAAAGAGAATTTAAACTTAGTGAAACAATTCAACCATGCGATAATTTTTATGAATACGTTTGTTCTGAAGAAATAAAAAAGTTTCAACTGCCAGAAGAATATCCTAGTTATTCATTTTATACGGATGAAAGCAATTTAAAATATAAAAAATTAATAAATGAATTTATTAAAAACAAAATTTTATCCACAAATCTCAATTCAAATGATGACAATAGAAGTAAAAATTTGAAAAGCATGATTAAACATTTTTACGAATCTTATCTCAATTCAAATGCGAGGAGAAGCGAGTCAGAAGAAATCATAAGAAATTTTACATTTCAAACCGCAAACATGAGCAAGGAACAACTTCTTGAGCATTTAGGAAAGTCTTACTTAAATGGAGAAGATTTTTTAATGAAAGTGGGAACATATCCTCACCCTGCGTTTAAAGAATTGCTTATAAAGTCAATGAATCTTCCTCTTTTTGATATTTCATACCCTAATTCTCATATAACAAATCTATTTGAGGTAACAAATTTTGTAAATGATTTAGAAAATTTTTATATTGAGTATATTAAAATTTTAGGCTTTGAGAATTATGAAATAATTGCAAAAAATATAATTCATTTTTATAAATATACTGCTATTGGTGAAGACGTTTACAGTAATAACCAAATGAATTTTGATAATCCATACTTTAAATCTTTTGAAAATAATTTTAGTAATTATAACCTTTATTTCAAAGGACAAACTGAAAATAAAATTAATAAAAAATATGACAACCAACGATTATACAGAACAAATATACTTTTAAATAATGCAAGCTTAGAAGATATCAAAGCATTAAGCTTAATCATTAGAATATCTCCAAATATGGAATATTCACATCCAGATTTATATGAAAAATTTTCTAATATAATCTTAAATTATTATAATGCATTTAGTGAAGTAAAATTAAATAAAAGTAGAAGTAACAATTTAGAGCAAACAGCTTATTCAGCAATATACGAACACTTCGAACAAAATATCAATTATCTTTTTATTCAAGAAAATAAACATTTATTTAATAAAAAAGTAACTCAATTTATTTTTGATGTTGCCAAAAAAGGAACAATTAAAAATATTAAAGAAAATTCCTGGATGTCTCAAGAAACAAAAGATAAGGCAATGTTAAAAATTAGAAATATCAAATTACAAAATACTTTTCCAGAAAAATTGGAGCAATGGCAATTAGAAAGAATAGATCTATTAAGCCCTTATCTTTATCTTAAAAATTTATCCATTTTGAAAAAAAATAAAATATCATCAATGTTAGAAAATATGAAAAAAATAGATGATGAAAGCATCTGGAGAAACTCTTTATTTAAAGACTCTATCGAATTTAAAATTTTTTCAAATCAATTATCGCTTTTGCCATCAGGACTTTATATTCATGAATTCAACAAATTTCAAACTCTTCAATACATGATGGGTTCCGTAGGGTCTATCATTGCACATGAAATTGCTCATTACATTGAATTTAAAGAACAGAAAGAGCATTTTATTTCGTTTACAAATGAAAGAGAAAAAGAAATTTATGAAAAAAATATAAATAAAATGATAAATTTATATAATAAATATGGAGGAGATGGAAAAACGAATTTAAGAGAAAATATAGCAGATTATATTGGACTCAATTCCGCATATAAAATTGTATTTTCTGGAAAATATAAAAGTCTTATTCCCTTTCAAAAAGAATTTTTCGTAAACTATGCTAAATTATATTGTGAAGTTTCTCTGCCAAGTTACAATGAAAAACGAGCTAAAAACGAAACTCATTCTTCTCCCGAATTCAGAGTAAATAATATCTTAAGACTCTTAAAGGATTTCGAAGACACTTATGCTTGTAAACATGGGGATCCTATGACTCTTCCAGAGAATGAAAGAGTTTCCTTTTGGTGAATAAAAAATTCATAGAGCAATATTTAGTTTAAATATTTCGATTCATTTATTAATATATAAAAACGAATCGAAATATTAAGTTATTGTGATTCGAATGTTTGGGGGTTTGTTCCTGGCAGTTTAATTATTTATCAACCCCAAATTACTGAAAATTTAAATTCTTAATTTAACTTTGATACAATAATAAAATTAAAAGAATTCTCAAAATTATATTATAAATTATCTATTAGATTTTTCATTCCTCCAGTATCAATGAGTTCTTAGATGCGGGGCTTTATATTCAATCGAGAGAAATAGTTTTTGGTATTGCAGTTTTGATTGGATTGTTAACTCGATTTTCTGCTATTTCCCAAATTTCAACTATGGTTGTTGCTTTATAGACAACAAAACTTCCTGTATTACTAAAAAATGGAATAGCTAAAGCAGCACATGAATCTCGCTTAGATTATACTATGCTTTTTTGTTGTATTTTTTTTCTTATTGTTGGATCTGTTCCATATTCTTTTGATAAAAAATTAAAATAAAAGATAACTCATCATTATATTTCTAAAATAATTTCAATGAATATATTTCCCAATATTGTTATTTATTAATTTTATCTGCATGTTAATTTAATTTTTTTTTATTAAAATATTCTTCATTAGCTTTAGTTTTGCACCATCTACGAAGGATATCCCATCTATTGCCGTTTTTAAACGAATTTGGCTCGCTCAATAATCTTGTCTATTCTTGAAATTTATCTAATATTAAAATTGAAAATTCAAAAACAGATTTATTTGTATGATTTTTTACCGCGTTGGAATTAAAGAAAAATTATTAAAATAATTAAGGGGTATAAATTGCTATGCCTATAGGTTCAGAAAAACCTGTGCCAGTATATAAACAGTTATTTAATAACCCATTCGTTCCTATTTGGCAGTAGCTAATATTATTAAAATCTGAAGTTGAATTTGTTACATATAGATAACCTTTATATGCAGCTATTTTTCCTGGACCTGAAAAGCCAATTCCCGTATTTGTACAGTTTGAAAATGTCCCATCGTTATTAACGTTACAAACAGTAATAGTATCATTTCTAGGACTGCTAACATAGACATAATTTCCATAAAATACAATTCCATAAGGATATGTAAATCCAAAACCAGTCGGGGAGCAATTTTTTAATTCTTGATTTATTATTGAACATAGACTTACAGAACTATTAGAATTATTAGTTATATAAAAAAAGTTATTATTAATTGCCATATCAAATGAAGTATGAAACCCATTCCCTGTTGTTTTACAATTACCAAGTGTTGGGGACAATAAACGACTGAATTATTTTTGAGACTATTTATATATGCAAATCCATTGTAAAAAATAGCCGATATAGGGCCATCAATTGTAGGACCATTAGTAGAGCAGCACAGAGGAAGTAAGCCATTATAACTCGCTCCATAATATGTTAAAAAATTTGCGCTAGCATTTGGTAAATATGCATTATTAAAAGAATCAAAACTAATTGAGACAGGCCCAAAACTTATATTAGCAGCTTTCACACAATTATTTAAAGAACCATCTAAATTAACTCTACAGGAAGAGATGGAGTTTGTAAGAGCATTTGTTACATAAGCATAGGCGATATTTTGGCTCACATTAAGTTTAGAAGCATAATTAATTTTATTTTCTGTTGCAATTAAAATTGAATTTGAATTGCAACAGAAAATAAAAAAATTAAACAAGAAAAATATTTTATACTAAATTTTAATGGCATATTTCTCCAATCATTCATTTTGTGTTTTGAGGGTCTGAATCATTGTATCCAAAATTTTAATTATTTTTTTTTGTTGAATAGAATTTTGACTTTACTTCTAATATCATTATCAAGAGTAGAATTACATTCTTTTAATTGCTCATTCATTAAGATTTTAGCAAACGGAGTGTCAGAATATCCCATTGCAATATCAATATGGTTTGCATAATCAAGACCGATTTTTTCGCGTCCTGTTTCTACAGAACAAATATTGTCAATTTTTTATCTTTAGTAGTCATGCGGTGTGAGCTCCTGCGTTTCCTTTGCTTGTAACAGACTCCATCCTCTGTCGATACAATAGCAATAACTAGTCTCATATATGCCTCCTTAATTCACACAACATAATCAAAAATCACCTCAATTAATTGATTTTATGTCATAAATTTAAGGATATTAAGCATTTTTATATAGACAATTTCCAAGCCTTTAAGGGTGCAAATGAAATTTTAAATTGTTACTCTAATGGAATTTGGATTTCTTTGAACTCAATAACTTACGTTACTCCATTCAGTTAAGTATCAAACCTATAAAAAATAAACCGAAGGTAATATAGAGTTTCAAAATGATTGTGAGGTTGGTTTGATATGAGCGACTATAAATGCGTTATTTGTAATAATTCAGAGGCTTTAATTTCAAATGATTTAATTGATGATCTTGCGACTGTGAATTGTAAAAATTGCTCTAGGATTTATCGTGTAACTGGAAAAAATCTTAGATGGGCTAGGTTCAACTCATTAAGTGAAAACGCTGTGCAAAAAATTGGAAACGAATTAGAAAGTGACCCCGATTATTTATTGAAAAATACCCTTTATTATTAGGATAGAAACTTTGTTGAATTTTTTAATTTTCACTTAGATAATTTTTTAAAAAAAGTCTTTTAATGTTTGATTATAAATCTATTCCATGGGATTGATCCTTACTTAAAATAATTATAAGAAAATATGTTCCAAATTTTTAATAATCTGGTAACAAAAAATACATAATTTATAAAACAAAATTGAATTTAAATATTTCAATTTATTTATTAATATAAGAGAAAAAAATGAAAAGAATATTATGTTATGGTGATTCGAATGTTTGGGGATTTGTACCAGGAAGTTTTAATAGCGAAACAAAATTAGCAAAAAGGCATAAAAAAAATCAACTCTGGACGACCATTTTGCAGAATAAACTTGGTGATGATTATGAAGTATTTTCCGATGGAATAAACGGTCGTACAACGGATTTAGATGAAATGAATCCAGGTAGATCTTTTAGAAATGGATTTGCTCTTTTAGGATGTAGTCTTGAAATTCATTATCCAATTAATTTAATTATTCTATAGCTTGGAACCAATGATACAAAAAAACAATTTAATCGAGCTGCTATTGAAATTAAAAAAGGATTGCAAAAAATTGTTACTCTAATAAAGGAATCCCTATCAGGTCAAAATGCATGTGCCCCTAAAATCTTAATAATTTGTCCACCACCAATTACTGAAAATTTACATCCCGAATTTAACGATGATGCAATAAAAAAATCAAAAGAATTATCAAAATTATATTATGATTTATCTATTGAAATGCAATGTGAGTTCTTAGATGCAGGGCTTTCTATTCAATCGAGTGTAATAGATGGAATTCATCTAGATTCCAATTCATGCTATATTATTGGTAATAGAATTGCTGAAAAATTGAATCTAATGAGTATTTGAAAAAGTAAATAGGAACTTATATTAACTCCCTTTTAGCAATTATTCTTCCCGCTCCTGACGTTTTTCCCTAGTGAGGCACTACTTTGAAGAAATATATTGCAATATCATTTTACTTATATTATCGATTATTTAAATAAATTTTATTGAAATCCATATTTATTGGTATTTTTAAATTTATCATATATAAAAAAACAAAATATGATAATAAATATCATTATCAATAAATAGCATATTTTCAATTGGAACAAAACGCAGATACTATTATAGTTATTTATAATAATATCCAATATGGGAAATGACCTAGGAGAATAAAAATGAATACTTCAAAGTCTTTTTTTAATTTAACATCTTTCGAAAAAAGCGTGGAAGATAAATTATATTACGACAAAGAAGCTGAATTGGCTAAAAATATATTAAAAATTTTTATGAAGTTTCGTCGAACTCCAACCTCCGTCGCACTTTGTGAATTGTCCTGCCCTTTATGCACTTCACCTCATTTAAAAAAAGTTATTAATGCTTTAAAACGAGAAAAACCTGTTACTTTTGTACTTCCCGCATTTCCAGGCAAATCCCCTAACCCAGATAAGGTTTTAGGAACTTTGCCTAACATGGCAGAACACCGTGCTCTTTGTTTTCTTCAAGAGCTTTGCGATAAGATTAAATCTATTTATTCACCTGGTGCTCATATTATTTTGTGTTCAGATGGCCGTGTTTTTAGCGATATTGTTGGTATGCGCGAAGATGATGTCACAGATTATCAGTACGAACTCGATCAGATGATTGAGGAACTCGAACTTAAAAATATTTCTACTTTTAATCTTGATGCTTTGTACAAAGGAAATGATTTTGTTCAAATGCGCCAACATTTAATGGAACGTTTTGGGAAATCTCTGGAGTCTTTACAAGAAAAAGTGCGTCAAGGCGGGAAGCATTCTAAAAATCCAGAAGATATTGAAGCTCATCGCATGTACCTAGGCATTACTCGATTTTTGCTTGAAGATTCACTTTACCCTGGTCAGACTAAAAGCCGCTCCGCTCTTCAAAAAGAATGCAGAAAAAAAGCTTACGAAGTCATTCTCAGAAGCAATGCTTGGAGCGAGCTGATTTCTTGTCAAATGCCCAATTCAGTTCGTTTGTCTATACACCCCCAAATCTGCGGTGCGAAGAAACTTGGCATACGCCTCGTAGGATCAGAAACTTGGATGACTCCCTGGCACGGTGTAGCCGTAAAAACAAATGAAGGCTTTATCCTTCTCAAACAAACCGAAGCAAAAGCATTAGGAGCCCGATTGGTTCATTCCCTAAATGGACGCCCTAGTCACTATGAATTGGCAACGCAACACGATCAAAAATTCTAAAATAACTCAAAAACATGAGGTGATGTCATTATGAAATATAAGACAATGCGAATAAAACCTTTTGGAATACTTATCGAAGCAAATAGTTCAAAAGATGATGTGTGCGATCTCAACGTGGAAGAATTACGTAAACTGTTTCAGAATGAACATCTTATCACACTCAGAGGATTTCGAACTTTTGAAGGTGCGGAAGATTTTTCAGCGTTCTGTGAAAGCTGGGGAGAAATCAGTATGTGGCCCTTTGGTAAAGTTCTTGAACTTGTAGAGCATGAGAATCCAGAAGATCATATTTTTGATAACAATTATGTACCGTTGCACTGGGATGGAATGTACCGCCTTCAAGTTCCAGAATATCAAATATTTCATTGTGTTCAGGCTCCTTCTCAAGGTTGCGGAGGTAGAACAACATTTTCAAATACGGCAATGGCGATAAAAAATGCTTCGGCTAAAACAATGTTACTTTGGGAAAAGGTAACAGGTCATTATCAACGTAAAATGGAATTCTATAATAGTAAGACCGTGTCACCCATTATAACACAACATCCTTTCAGAAATTATCCTGTCATTCGTTACAATGAGCCTTCTACGGATAAAAACGGACGTTTTATAAATCCTGCTTCACTATTATTCACAGGAATACCTGAAAAGGAGCTTGTGGAATTTCATCACAGTTTACTAGAGTCACTCTACTCTCAGCATCATTTTTATGCCCATAAATGGCACATAGGAGATGTTGTTATTTCTGATAATTTCACTTTGTTGCATGGGCGTGAAGCCTTCCTTTCAAAATCTCCACGACATCTCAGAAGGGTTCATGTCCTTAGCAATCCTCCTTTTGATAATCCCGGATTGGAGTCTTATAAATGAAACATTTATTTGCTAAGGAAACCGATATTGTCATTGTGGGAGCAGGCCCTGTTGGACTTATGTGTGCATATCTTGGACAACTTTGTGGTTTAAGTTTTGTGATTGTGGATAAATCACTAGAGCCTCTTAAAGTTGGTAGAGCCGATGCTTTAAACGCAAGAACTTTACAGTTTTTTGAAATTATCGATATTTTTGATGACCTCTATTCTTTGGGAAAAAAATGCAACACAAGTTCTGTTTGGTCTCATGGTAAATTTCTGTCCCGTCAATCTACTTGGTGGGATGAGCTAGAAGGTTGCTTTCATAAACATTTTCTTATGCTGGGGCAGTCCTTTTTGGAAAGACTCTTGGATGAAAAAGTGAAAAATTTAGGAACATCCGTAAAGCGAGGGACTCTGGTCGAAAATATCCAACTTACAGAAAAAGAATGCCTCACAAAACTCTCAAATGGAGAGATCATTTCTTCAAAATATATTGTTGGCGCCGATGGCTCCCGTTCTTTCGTGCGAGATCATTTTAATATTCCTTTTCAATTAACACGTCCCCAAATTATTTGGGCTGTTATTGATGGAATTATCGATACAGATTTTCCAAAGGTACCTGAAATCATTGTTTTTCAATCAGAAACTTCTGATGTCGCCTGGATTCCACGGGAAGAAAATATGGATCGCTTTTATGTAAGAATGGATACAAAAATATTTAAAATGGAAGAAGCTATTTCTAAAATTAATCAAGCTATGTATCCGCATACCTTAAGTTTTAAAGAAATTGTTTGGTTTTCAGAATTTTCGGTAAAAGAGTCTGTTGCGGAAAGATTTTCTATAAAAGAACGCATTTTTCTTGCAGGTGACGCCTGCCATATTCACTCCGTAAATGGTGGACAAGGACTGAACACAGGGATTGCCGATGCCTTCAATCTCATGTGGAAATTAAATATGGTGATAAATTTTAACGCTCCCCCATCCCTCCTGCACTCTTATGAAAGCGAACGCAAACCTGTTGCTCTGAGCGTGGTTGAGACCTCAGGAAAACTTGTGCGCTCTACCAAGTATTCAGAAAATAATACTCATGCTCAAGATTACGTTAAAATTGTGCAAGAACATGCTGGCAATATCACAGGAATGGGAATTCGTTATGGTAACAATGGACTCCCAGGTTCGCGCCTTTATGATTTTGAAGTTTTTGAGGGCGATAATAAAATACGGCTCTATTCTTTGCTTAAATATAATTATTTTACTTTATTCTTATTTGGCGGAACTAAAAGCAATCTTAATTTACCTAAATTTATAAATGTAATTCAAATTTTCTTAAATAAACAAGAGCGATTTTATTGGACTGAAAATTTCCAATATGCAAATAAAGCTATTTTAGTGAGGCCTGATTCTTATATTTCATCGCTAACAACTCTTGATGATATTGATTTGATAATGAATGATATTTTTTAATTTTAGCGTTCTTTAATAAAGTAACAGAAATTGATAAGATTCGTAGGATATGGTTACTTATTCTACGAATCTTACGAGAGCTGACTGCTACATATTAAATCCAATATTTCTAGACTTAACTGACTTCATTCTTAAATAAAAACGTTTCTTAGCCTGTGGTTTGCTGTTTGCATCTTGGCCATTGTTAAGAATCTGTACTGATGCATAATCCACACAGCTTCCATCATCACGATTAATTTCATCGCACTGCGCTGTCGCGACGAGAGGAATCTTAGCAATATCAGCCTCGGATTTCAGAGTGTAAACAATAGGAGAACGCTCTTCATCCTTCCAATGAATTGCACCCTGAATCGGACCACCGGCCAAACTAACCCTTACTTGTACAGGGAATTTAAATTTGTAGAACGCGGAATTTTTAAGTTGAACGGTAAGATTGAAGGGTTTTGTTTCGCCAGGTTTCAACGTAACAGGAATAGGCTTAGAACGAGATCCGGGCTGACCTGCAGTCACATCATTTCCATTCGCTTTGAAAATAAATTCAGCGTGAGAATTGCTATCCATACTGAAATTTCGTTTAGCCAACGCAGCAAGAATGAGGGGCCTAAGGTCACCACTTTTGCGAACATTGCCATTGCCTAGCTCGTCAGCAAACAGCATATGATCAAACCACTCTTTTTCTCCGAGTGCCGGGTGATTTCTACTAAGGCGCATTGCATCTAAAGTTAAGTCTGTCATCATTTGCAGTCCGTTATAGATCCCGAATTTCTTTTCTGCGGACGTTAAAATATCAAACATGGTACCACCAAACGCTTCGCCGTCAGTGTCCTCCCAATAAGTGATTTTTACAAAGCATAAATCCAGAATTAAATATCCTTTTGAGGAGGAGATTTAAATGGAGATGGAAAATAGAATTTTAAAATTGTCAGAACAAGTTGCTTTTGAAAG
>NZ_JBIPMD010000319.1:0-3072 GCF_044369315.1 Silvanigrella sp. | reverse complement strand
TTATAATTTAAGAGACCAAAAATATAAATCTCGTAATAAAGACCAATATTTTCCGGAAGGATTAATGAGCGTTATTTATAATTTAGGGAGCGGTATTATTCATGATTTTTTATTTACTAAAAATAAAAGCGAACGACATTGTTTGCTTGAAAAATTAAAAGTTTTAAATGAAAATGATGTTGTAGTTCTTGACAAAGGATATTTTTGTTATCTTCTATTGTATAGATTTAACGAAAAAAATATAAAATTAGTTTGTCGGTTACAATCAGGCTCTATGAATAAAGAAGTGGAAAACTTTTGGAATAGTGAAATGGATGATGCAATTATCGATTACTATCCATCAAGTCCGGTTAAATCTGAAATAAAAAAACAAGGATATGTTTTAAATTACAAGCCAATAAAATTGAGGTTTATTAAATACAAGATTGAAAATGAAATATATGTTTGTGCGACAAATTTAATTGAAAAACAATATCCTCTCGAAGAATTTTCAAAAATTTACCATGGAAGATGGGGCATTGAAGAGCTTTATAAAATTTCTATAAATGTAGATGATTTTCATGGCAAGTCAGAAAGTACTATAAAGCAAGAGATATACGCACATGTATTGTTAATAAATATAGCTAGAATGTTTGATCTAGAAGCAAATAAACATGTTCCACCAAAAAATAAAAGGACAAAAAGTAATAAATCAACACAAGAAGAAATAATAAATAAAAATTATTGGCAGGAATTTTTTGGAGGAATTGAAAAAACAAAGATTAATTTTAAAAATTGTTTGCTTGTGATAAACAGATTTATAGAATTTTTACTATTATCAGTGCAAGAAAAAATAAGAATGACACTTCTTGAAATCTTGATAAGCATTTCGAGGGTACGACAAAAAATTAGGGTAGGCCGTCATTATCCAAGAATCTCTCACAAACCTCACAACAAATGGAGTAGGAGGGCTCGTATATCTTAGAACTCATAACCTTAACCGAATGCCATTGTTGCGCTTAGCACCATATAATTGCGTCACAATAATAACTTTTTTATAAATAAAAGGTAAAAAAATGATTAAAATTAAATATATTTTCATTACATCAACATATTTTAGTTTAATAGCAAATTCACAAGAAAAATCTTTTGTAGTTTGTTCTCGTAAAAATAATCCAATCATATGGAATTGGGCAACTCATAAAAATGGCGATTACATTGAAGTAACAGGTTATCATCTTTATGGACGTTGTGATAATACAAATTACAGTAAAGAAAATATACAAATTAATGGACAAATTATGTTTTTTGTTCTTGATCCTCAAAGTGTTTCTTTAGTCAAATCTGCATGCCCAAATGGTTATCATTTTCAACCCGCTCAGAGGTCTCAAGATGTTTGGTATCATTTTGCTGAAGTAGAAAATAACAGAATAGTAAAAATATATGATGGCTATAAAAAATGTCTTACTTCTTCTGGAGAATATGAAAAAGAAGTAAGCATTTATTGTTCAAATAAAAAAAATCGTTCCGACTGGTATTGGGCCATTAGTAAAGATCAATTTCGATATTTTCGTATTACTGTTTTTGGAGAATGGGTAAATTCAAGAGAAATAAAAAAATTTCATTCAACAAGCGTAATCTGTCGAAATGAAAATATTTTTGTTATTAGTGAAAATGATTTTTTTACGGTAATAGAAGCTTGCAAAAATGATTTTTTACCTCATCCAGCTGGAAATATTGCAAATCCTAATTGGTATAGATTTGGAGTAAAAAGTAATTTAGGAATTCAAGTTCTGTCAGGTTATGTTGACTCAGATTGTAGAGAAATAGCTATACCACGAATAGGTTAATTCATTTATGGACACACAAATGGTTCTGTTGTAAAAAAGTCGAAGAGGGGGTTCTTAGGTTCTGTCGCAAAAAGATTCCAGATGAGTTAGGAGGAGAGTTCTACTTTCGCCTAAAAGGGAATCAAGGATGGATTTTAAATGGAAACACTTTAAATCAGATATCGTTTTGGTATTGTCTCAAATTTTTCATCATGATAAGTAATTGGTGTTTCTCATCGTAATAATTTCATTATTTTTTTGGAGGTTAGAATTGAATATTTCTGAAAATAAAGAAAAGTCATTTTACTTATCTCATGGGACATTAATGTGTCGAAATTTAATTGAGTCGAGAAAATTTTATGAAGAGTTTTTAGGTCTAGAAGTTGTTCGAGCCTCAGCTGTTACAATTTATTTACGCTTAAATAGTTCGTTTTATATTGTATGTGTTGAAGCAGGAGAAAATATCCCAAACCAACATATGTTAACTCATTGGGGATTGAATTTAATTAGCAATAAAGAAGTAGATCAATTTCGTGCGCAGGCTTTAAGTTCAAAAGAATCCTATGGTTTGAAACGCATCTTACCAATGCATAAAATGCATGGAGTTTATGGTTTTTATTTTCAGGATAGAGACAATAATTGGTGGGAAATTCAGCATGATCCGCATCCTGTAGATCAAATTTTTAAAAATGGTGATGTTAATTTAGCAGTTAAAGAAGTTTCTCCTGAAAATGTGCAAAGTCAATAAAGTTCCCGGTTCTGTCGCAAAAAGATTCTAGATGAGTTAGAAGGCGTTATTCGATATTTGGTACAATAATACTTCTGTTATATCATAAGATATTGTGATTGGAGACATGCACAGCATCAATCGGGCTAACTTTGCAATAATGCATTGGTTTAATGCTAAGCTGCATCCTCGATTTACAGATATTGAAGCCCAGAGAATTCATTTGTTTTCTGAAAAAGATAAACCAGAATATGAAAAATATTTAATGCCAGTTAAGAGTTGAGAATGTGTTTTTAGAAAAAGAACATGTATTTAAAAAGGCATGCAGAAAATCTTCCGAAAACATCGACAAGCAAGCCCTTTGTTGAACGGACTTTGGATGCCGTTTGAATGCCACTAGATTCAATGAGCCAGTTGAATAGGATTTCTATTGATTGTCTAATTGAACTAACAGATTTAGAATATACTTTTTCATCGTATGAAAGAGTTTTTTTACTTCTTGAAAGTTTAATTGGAGTATGCAAGTTAGAATTTTTT
>NZ_JBIPMD010000108.1:0-10290 GCF_044369315.1 Silvanigrella sp. | reverse complement strand
AAAGATTGGTTACCTTGGAATTATCTTGATACTATCAACAAAATCAAAAACCACTCTCTATAAAAAATTTAATTCCATTCATTGTGTTTGTAAAATGCACTTATTGGGAGGACACATCTTGAATAAACTTTTCAGTTTCACCAGGAATAGGATAAATAGAATCTAGTTTTGTAAATCCATAATTAAAATCTTGATTTGTAAATATATCTTTTCCATCAAGAAGGGAATTAAAGTTTTTAAAAACATCTAATAGAGAAATATTTATTTTACGATAAGGACTACTTTCCATATTATCTAATTCATTTTTTAAATAATTATTGTAAAAGCTGATTACATTAGAAATATTTTTCGAAAATTCTAATTTATCTTTTTTATCATCAAGGCCTTTTTCATATTTCATATCTAAAGTTAGTGGTGTTTTTCCAAAATCTGGAAGATTTAAAACTAAAAAATGTCTTCCCCCTCTATCACTTAAAGTTTTAATTTGCGAAATAATATTATCTACAGCTCTTTTAGAAACTGTTCTTGAACCATTAATGGAATCAGGATATTTAAAAAAATCTTCAGAATACATTGTTTGTTCAAAGGTTGAAATATAGTCATTCGCACCTATCCATAAAACAAATAATGTTTCATCTGGATTAGATATATAATAAGACTTACTATTATAAGAATCATTAGTTAAATAATTATTAATATAATTATTAATATAATCTCTTGAACTTCCTGTTACAATATTTCTTCCATAGGAAACAATATAATCCATGAAGTCTTTAATGTAAAAATTATTGTTACCTTCTGTTTTTGCACCACCAAATGAAAAATTTAATATTGGTAAATGAGCTAGTTTTTTTAAATAATCATTCCAAATAAATCCATCTGAAAATCTTCCAAACCAAAATGGATATGATGGCATGACTTTTGTCCATCTTTTTAAATTACCAGAATCAGAAAGACTATCTCCAAACAAAACAATTTGTTTGATATATCCTTTATTTGGATCATCTATTTTAAACCGAATTGGATATTCGTATCCATCATAATTAGAACGAGACGCTTTAATATCATATAATTTGTAATTTTGGTTTGATTTCCAAAAAAATGTACCTTGTGTTATTGCTTTTTGGCATTGTTCTCTAGCAGTTTCATAACTTATATTTTCTGCATAATAGAAAGCATCTACAACTTTTCCCTTTAATTTAACATAGCTCGAATTATTTAAGTCGATTGCCCAAAAATAATTTGTCATTGCTCCAGGTATTAAAGTGCTTGCTTTCATAAGAGAGGGGTTATGTGAATTCTCACCACGATTTGTATCGTAATAATAGCAAGCCATATAATAATCTGCTGCTATAGCAACAATGGAATACTTCATAAATAAGCATAAGAAGAAAATATTTTTAAAATTAATAAATTTTTTTATAACCATAATAATTCCTTTATTTCTTATATATAAATATTTAAAATCCACCTATTTTTACTAAAGCAATTCTTGTGCCATATGTGTTTTTAAAATTAAATTTATATTATTTATAGAATATAGCTGTTTTTTTGAATTTATAAGAGTTTTTGATAAAAATAAATTTAATTTAGATTATATATTTCTTAATTGTTAATAGATTTATAATCTGTAATTGATAATAAGTTATTGATAAATTTTTAATCTAATCAAAGGAATTTTGTTTTATTAAGGGATTAAGAAGAGAATAACTCTTCTTTTTGAAGAGGAAAGATTATTTTAAACCATTTCTATTAAACCAGCAGCTCCCATACCAGTACCAATACACATAGTAACAATCCCATATTTAAGATTATGTCTTTTCATACCATGAACGATTGTTGCTGTTCGGATAGCGCCAGTTGCACCAAGGGGATGTCCTAAAGCAATTGCTCCACCTAAAGGGTTTACTTTTGAAGGGTCTAATCCTAAATCATGAATAACGGCCAAGCTTTGTGCAGCAAATGCTTCATTTAATTCAAACCAATCGATATTATTTTGTTTAATACCAGCCTGTTTTAAAACTTTTGGAATAGCTTCTTTTGGACCAATTCCCATAATTTCTGGAGGAACTCCTGCAACAGAAAAACTCACAAATCTTGCTAAGGGAACAAGATTATATTTTTTGATTGCTTTTTCGCTTGCTAAAAGAATAGCGGCAGCGCCATCACTCATTTGTGAGCTATTTCCTGCGGTAACACTTCCTCGTGCCGCAAAAACAGGTTTTAATTTTGCTAATGCTTCAATAGTTGACTCTGCTCTTGGTCCTTCATCATGGATAATTACTTTGTTACTTGTAATGATTTCCCCAATTCTTCCAGGAGAAGCATCTGTTATTGTATAAGGAATAATTTCATTTTTAAATTCACCTTTTTTAATTGCTTCTGTAGCTCTTCTGTGACTTTCTAAAGCAAATAAATCTTGTGCTTCTCTTGTTACTTTCCATTTATCAGCAACCTTTTCTGCTGTCATTCCCATTCCATAAGCAATACCTATGTTTTGATCCGTAAAAAAAGAAGGATTCATCACAACTTTATGACCCATCATGGGGATAAGGCTCATGCTTTCTGTTCCTGCGGCAACCATTAAATCGGCTTCTCCCAATTTAATTCTATCTGCAGCCATGGCTACTGCTTGAATTCCTGAGGAACAAAAACGATTGATCGTCATTCCGGGAACTGAATTTGGGTATCCTGCTAATAAAAGGGAAATACGAGCGACGTTCATTCCTTGCTCTGCTTCAGGCATGGCGCAGCCTACGATAACGTCACCAATTTCGTTTGGATCGATTTCGGGTGCTTGAATTAATAAACCTTTTAAGCAGTGAGCAAGTAGATCATCTGGTCTTGTTACTTTATATACACCTCGAGGAGCTTTACCCACAGGAGTTCTTATTGCGGCACAAATGTAAGCATCTTGAATTTGTTTTGACATATGGAAACTCCTTCTTAATTTCTTAGTGGTTTGCCATTTTTTAGCATGAATTCTATTCTTTGCTGCGTCTTATTTGTTTTTAATAGTTCCATAAAGAAACGATATTCTAATTCAAGTAACCATTCGTCAGTTACCATGTTACCTTGTTCAATCTCTCCACCACCTAAAATGGTTGCTACTTTTTTTCCAATTTCAAAATCATGCTCAGAGATAAAACCACCAGCTAACATATTTACAAGAGCTGCTTTAAAGGTTGCAATTCCACCTTTTCCAGTGACGATTATGTCTCTTGATTTTAGAGGTGGACGATAGCCAGATTCATACATTCCTTTTGCTTCGGCGGTAGCAACATAAAGTAACTCATTTGGATTAAAAATGATGGTGTCGGATGCTCTTAAATAACCAAGTTCTTTTGCATCTTCAGCACTTCTTGATACTTTTGCCATTGCAATATTTTCAAAATATCTTTGCAAAAATGGGAAAATATTTCCTCCTTTTGCTTCGCGGCTTGCACGCAATGTAAACTCTTTACAACCGCCTCCTGCAGGAAGAAGTCCAACTCCCACTTCAACAAGTCCCATATAAGTTTCAAGTGCTGCTACTGCTTTAGAGCAGTGCATCACAAATTCACATCCTCCTCCAAGTGCAAGTCCTTGAACGGCTGCGACTGTAGGAATTAATGAATGTTTTAATGCCATGGATGCTTCTTGAAAACGTTTTACCATTGTCTCAAGAATGGTGAAGTTATTTGTTTGTAATGCTTGTGTTACTTGAGCAAGATTTGCACCTGCGCTAAAAGGAGATTCAGTTTGCCAAAGTACCAAACCTTTAAAGTTTTTTTCTGCTACTTTAACAGATTCGATCACACCATCTAAAACATCGGAACCAATGGCATGCATTTTACTTTTAAAAGAAAGAACTGCTATGTCTGGATCAATATTCCAAAGACGAACACCATCATTTTCAAAAATGGTTTCACCATAGGAGTGTTTTTCACCTAAAACTTTTTCAGGATAATGTTGTCTTAAGTAAACTGGAAGTTTTCTTCTCTCTTCATTTATTTTTTTAGTTGGTGAATAACTTCCTTCTGCAAAATGCACAGCAACACGATTTTGATCTGTTACCCATGTTGGTAGAGGCGTATTTGTTATAGACTTTCCAGATGCAATATCATTATTTATAGCTTCTGTAATTAATTTCCAGCCAGCCGCTTGCCAAGTTTCAAATGGCCCCATGGACCAACCGTATCCCCAGCGAATAGCTAAGTCGAGATCTCGTGCATTTTCAGATATATCTTGTAATTGAACGGAACAGTAATGAAATAAATCTCTGAAAATAGACCATAAAAATTGAGCTTGAGGATTATCTGATTTAATTAATTGTTTAAATTTTTCAGAAGGGTCTTTTATTTTTAAAATAGCTTCAACAGAAGGATCCACTTCTTGTTTACTTAAACGATAGTTTTGTAATTCAAGATCAAGAACATGAATTTCTTTTCCATTTTTTTTGTAAACCCCGGCTCCCGCTTTTTGTCCTACGGCTCCTTTAGATATTAAGGTTTGTATCCAATTTGGTACCTTAAAAATGGAATGCCATGGATCATTTGGCAGAGTATCTCCCATTGTTTTAATAACATGAGCGAGAGTATCAATTCCAACAACATCTAACGTTCTATAAGTCGCACTTTTTGCTCTGCCAATTGAAGTCCCAGTTAAAGCGTCAACAGTATCAAAACCTAAGTGAAATTTATCGGTATGGTACATTGTTGCTAACATAGAAAAAACACCAATTCTATTTGCAATAAAATTTGGGGTGTCTTTTGCACGAATCACACCTTTTCCAAGTGTTGTTGTTAAAAAGGCTTCTAATTGATCAAGAGTTTTAGAGTCTGTTTCTTTTTGAGGTATGATTTCAACAAGCGTCATATACCTTGGTGGGTTAAAAAAATGAATTCCGCAAAAATTCTTTCTTAAATGCGAGGGCAATACCTCAGATAAAGATTGAATTGATAAACCAGATGTATTTGTTGCAAATATGGCATGTGATGCGATTTTAGAAGAAACTTTTGAATAAAGATCTTTTTTCCAGTCCATTCTTTCACTAATTGCTTCAATAATTAAATCACATTGTTCAAGAAGATTTATATCATTATCATAATTTGCTGCAGTGATATAGTTTACTTTTGATTTTACAGAAAATGGAGTTGGCTCTAATTTTTGTAAAAACGCTAAAGATTTTTGGACAATACTATTAGGATGTCCTTCTTTAGAAGTAAGATCAAATAAAATAACTTCAACATTTGCATTTGCTAAATGAGCAGCAATTTGTGAGCCCATTACACCAGAACCTAAAACGGCTACTTTTCGAACTAAAAAACGATTTTCATTTGCCATTTTTAACCTCGCATTTAAAACGTAACAGAACATATACGACTTCTAGGTTGCGCTGGAGTGTAAACTTTTAAATTTGATTTGACAACTTTAAGTGATTGCATACCTTTTTTGTAAAGAAAGCTGATGTTAGAATTTCTTTGTTAATTTAATTAATTGGAGGAAAGAATGGCTAGCTTTAAAATAAAGTCTACTTCAAGTATCTTTTTAACCGTTTTAGGTAGTGGTTTAGGGAATGTTGTTGAATGGTATAGTTTCTTGGCTTATGCTTATCTTACTCCTGTTTTATCAAAACTTTTTTTTCCTGATGTTAGTGAAAAGAAAAGTATAATTTATGTTTTTTTAATTTTTGCAATTGGATTTTTGGCTCGCCCATTTGGCGCCATTTTTTTTGGTTATTTAGGTGATAAAGTAGGAAGAAGAAAAACATTAATTATATCCCAATTATTAATGGCAATTCCAAGCTTAATTATTTGTTTTATTCCAACACATGAACAAATTGGTTTCAGTGCTGCAATTATTTTATCGATATTAAGATTTGTACAAGGTTTTTCAATTGCGGGTGAATACACAACCTCTCTTTGTTACATTTCAGAAATGAGTCCTAAAAAACGGAGAGGCTTATATACAAGCACAGTCCCTTCAAGTACAGCAATTGGAATTTTAATTAGTTCATTTATTACTCTTGGTATAATTCATTATTTTGAAAAAAATAATACTCTGTATACTTATGGATGGAGAGTTAGTTTTTTTATAGGATTTATTTTAAATACATTAGTTATTTTTATTCGTCTCATGCTTAAAGAAAGCTCTGTTTATACTAGTCAAAAGAAAGAATTGGGGAAAATATCGTTCAAAAAATTTCTTTCTCTTTTAGCAAAAAAAGAGGTTATTAAGTTAATTACTATTGTTGTTTTATTAGTCGCTGCTTATGCATATTTTTATCAATTAATTTATATTTGGAATCCTACATTTTTGGAATCTTATTTAAAAAAATCGAATGATTTCGCTCTTTCAGTAAACGGTTTTTCAATGATAGTTTTTTCCATTTTTATATTAATTGGAGGATTTATCTCTGATTATACAGGAAGGAAAAAAGTAATAATTTATTCAACTGTTTTTATGATTCTTGCTTTTGGGCCTTTATTTTATTTGTTGGCAAATATGAATGAAAATATGTTTATTTATCTTTATATGTTTATTTTGTCTATTTCTTTTGGACTATATGTTGGAGCTTCAAGTTCTTTATTTGCAGAAATTTTTGAAACTAAAATTAGAGCAACAGCTTTATCTCTTTCTTATAACATTCCTTATGCAATAATAGGTGGTTTAACTCCTGCTTTGTTGTCTGCTGTATTATTTCAAGGGAATTATTTATTTATAATATTAATTACAATGGTAATAATGTTGGTTGCCTTTATCACGTCAATTTATCTTAAAGAAACATACAAAAAGAATCTTTAGATAAGTAAATGTTGCATTTGCATTAAGACAGAAACAATTTTATTTGATAAATTATTAAATTTAGAATTGTTTCCGGTTATATCTGATTCATTTATGATTTCCCCGTCTACAATATTTGCTGCTTCTTTATGGAAATCAGCATGAATGGATTTTAATTTAAGATAGTTTTTGTTGGTTGAAAATTTATTTTCAACTTTATAAATCCATTTACCTAAATCACAAATATTGTCTTTGCAAACCATGTTTCGATCAAGAGATTTGTCCGGATTTTTTAAATAATGAAACAATTTCACTTTCCATGCGGTATGGGCTTTTACGGCATCATCAAAGTTCATTGGAAATCCTTTAACTATAATTAAATAATTAAAGAAAATAATATTATTATTTTTAGATTATGTAAAGTTATTAAATGAATTTTTGATTTCATATTAAATACAAAAAGGTTTAAATGAATATAATTTCATTTAAACCTTTTTGTATTTATAATACTATTTTTTATATTTTATTCTTTGAAGTATGCAAACATTTTATTTTGAATTTTACTTCTTAAATTTTCTGGAACCATGCCAACTTTTTTGATAAAAATATTTCTTTGAACAGTTAATATTTGATTGCAAGTAATGTACGATTCACAAAAAAGGCCAGTTTGTTTACTTCCTTCAATTGCAATAGCAGAGTAGCTTCCTAGGCAATGAAGTAATATTGGTAATACCGTAGGCGCATGATAAGTGTCTAAATAGCTTTGTCCAGTTACAATAATGCAGTAATTAATTTCATTTTTTTCTTCAGATATTTGAGATAATATTGCTGGATCGGTGAGTTGAGTTAAATCTATTTTCCAAATTTCCCATTGTTTCATAATGAGTTTTCCTTCCATCAGAAAATATATGTTTAAATAACGAGGTTGAAAAACTCGATAAATCAAATTAACAAAACAAAAAAAAATTGTCATCTTATTTTTAGTGTATTTATGAAATTAATTATATAAGTTATTATAGATATTTATAGAAATAAATAACTATATTTAAGTATAAATTAATGAATTAAGTATGTTACCTTGTTTCTAATGTTTTTTAATTATTTATCTAAATGTTTAGATATATTATTAATATAAGTTCATAATATTATGTTATGTTTGAATATTATTTTATTTAGGTTTCGTCTTCAATAATGAATATTTTCATTATTGAAGACGAAAGTTCCTTCATGATTAAATAAAAAATCATGTAACAAATTGAAAATATTGTTAAAAAATCAAAATACGACCTCTGCCTATATTATATCTAAAATAAAATGAATTTTAACCATCGAAATCTTGCCAATTTGTCCTTTAAAATATAGTTTTCATCTCTTTGTAAGCCTCTTAATGGAGATAAAAATGGAAGAATGGGATTTGGTTGTCATAGGAGGTGGTGCAGCAGGGTTTTTTGGAGCTATTGCCTGCGCAGAGGCTCACCAAGGAGCTAAAGTTCTCATATTAGAAGCAACAGGCCGAGTTCTTACTAAAGTAAAAATTTCGGGTGGAGGTCGTTGTAACGTAACGCATTTTCAATATGATCCGAAACAACTTGTTACTTATTATCCACGAGGCCAAAAAGAACTTGTCGGTCCATTCCATCGTTTTCAACCGAAAGATACTGTTTCTTGGTTTCAAGAACATGGTGTCGAATTAAAAGTTGAAGAAGATGGGAGAATGTTTCCCATAACAAATGACTCTCAAACAATAGTGGACTGTTTAACGAGCGCTGCAAGAGAATCAGGAGTTTTATTAAGAAAAAACAAATTGGTTGAAAATATTGTTAAAGTTACAAATGGTTATGAATTATTCGTAAAATCTGAGGAACCCATTTTTGCTAAAAATATATTATTAGCAACAGGTAGTATGCCTTATGGAGTTTCTTTAGCCGAAAAACTAAGCCATAAACTAATTTCACCAGTTCCTTCTTTATTTACTTTTCAAATAAAAGATCCATTATTAGATGATTTACCTGGTATTTCTTTTTCTAAAGTAAAAATAATTTTAAAAATAGAAGGTATTTCAAAAGATTTTATTCAGGAGGGGCCGTGTTTAATTACTCATTGGGGGTTAAGTGGTCCAGCAATATTAAAATTATCTGCTTTTGCTGCGAGAGAGCTTTACCAATCAAAATATAAGGCATGTATTATTGTAAATTGGCAAGGAAATTTAAAATTTGATTCGGCATTGGAAATACTTGAAAAATGTAAAAAAAATTCTCTAAAGAAAAAAATTACGAATGAAAATCCTTTTCAATGTGTAAAAAGATTCTGGGACTCCTTATTAAAAGTTTCAAATATAAATGAAGATCAAATTTATGCTGATGTAACAAAAAAACAATTAATTGATTTAGCAAATAAAGTAACGCAAACAAAATTGGATGTATCTGGAAAAGGTGTTTTTAAAGAGGAGTTTGTAACAGCTGGTGGGGTTACTAGAGATGAAATCGATTTTAGAAATATGGAAAGTAAAATTCATCAAGGACTTTATTTTGCAGGAGAAACTGTTGATATAGATGGGATAACAGGTGGTTTTAATTTTCAAAATGCTTGGACCGGGGGGTGGCTTGCAGGTAATGATATTGCTAAAAAACTAAAAATAAATTTTTTGTAAAGTTATTTCTTCATTTTAATATTTCTTTTATTTTTGCTTTGTATTCTTTTGATTCTCTAACTTCTTCAAGATTTTTCCATATTTTTTTTGCAAGTTCAGGGTCTTCTTTTACTAGTTTATGAGATAAAATCAAAAAATATGATTTTTTTTCAAGTGGCGGATCTAGCTTAATGACATTTGAAAATTCTTTATTAGATTTTATTGTATTATCCGCTTGAAAAACAAGCATAGCGGCAGCGTCTAGGTTTCCTTTAGAAACATTATTTATGAGAGCTACCGAGGTTTTAGCGGAGTCTTCTACAGTATCAATATTTTTCATCTCTTTTTGTTTATTTAATAAATCAACAATGGAAAAGCCGCTTTGAGCCCCAACTTTTTTAGCTCCTGTTATCTTACTTCCATCCCAATGAATGTTGCTTCCCTTTTTAATATAAAGAGCATATTCAGAGGTATGAGTTCGTTTAGAGTCATCTGGTTTTCCTTCTTTTGAACCCAGAGGAATACCAGGATAAGCTCCATTTTCTAGTCGATCCGCTTTGTAGCTACCAGCAAAGACACCATCAAATTTGTTTTCTTTGAGTTCTTCTAAACAGCGCTTCCAAGGGGCTGCAGTAAATTTGATTTTTATATCTGTCAATTTCTTTTCAATTTCTTGAATTTCAATCATATTGAGTCCTGAATTATTCTTCATAATCCATGGGAATGATTCACTATCTTCATGGCAAAAAGTCAATTCTTTTGCATTTAAAGGGTTCATTAGCATAAGGCTAGAGACAAAGTGTCCTCCCAATAAGTGCATTTTACAAACACAATGAATGGAATTAAATTTTTTATAGAGAGTGGTTTTTGATTTTGTTGATAGTATCAAGATAATT
>NZ_JBIPMD010000107.1:0-10317 GCF_044369315.1 Silvanigrella sp. | reverse complement strand
TGAAGTTTACTACAATCGTGTTAGAAAGCATTCGTCGAATGGATATCTGTCTCCAGTTATATTTGAAATAACTAGACCAATGAAAAAGGTCGGTTAATT
Organism: Silvanigrella sp.; assembly: GCF_044369315.1. Lineage (NCBI taxonomy): Bacteria > Pseudomonadati > Bdellovibrionota > Oligoflexia > Silvanigrellales > Silvanigrellaceae > Silvanigrella > Silvanigrella sp. Next base: position 10,218 of record NZ_JBIPMD010000107.1, on the reverse strand, counting down.
GTGTCTATAAAATTGGGGGAAGATCATACATGGTAAGTTAAATACGGATTTTCTCTCAATTATAGACAAAATAAATCGTAAGGAATTTACGATTCAATTTGAAAGTACAGTTATTAATTTTGAACAAGAATTTTTAAAAGCGAAAGAGGAATTTACTGAAATTCTATCTGATACTTTATCGCAAGATTTAGGAAAAACATGGACCTCAGCAGAAAAAGTATTGTTGAATGGTGGTGGTGAATCCTTCTTGGTTGACCATAAATGGAATTGCAAAGGACGCACTGTTCGGCTTGGAATGTTTGCAAATCTAATTGGTGCATTATTTATTGCTCAGGAAGAATCCGGAGAAAAAATGAATAGTGATATGTTACCAAAGTTGCTTGACATAGGGATGGATACTCATGAATCCTCGAAGGAAGTTTAAATAGTTAACGTCCGAATATTTCCTTGAGGAGTTCAAAATGGAAGATAAAAATAAAAAAGGTTACGTTAAAATTGATTTCGATTTAACGAATAAATTAGACAAAGCAGTCTATGATTTTTTCCAAAAAATGTATTTTGGATACAAAAAAAAGTTTGTAGTTGCTTGTGCTCGAAAGTATTTGAATCACAATTCAGATCAAATGAAAGAGATATTGGATGACCTTGAATTAAATATGTCTCATATTTCTGTTAATTTAAATGAGTCTCAAAGTGCTCCTCAGAAGTTAGAACAAAAACCATATCAAGATGAAAAAAAGAATCAAAACTTAAGTCAAAGTTTAGAAAATGACAGTCTAAAAAAGACAAACTCTTCAAAGCTTTTTAAGAAAACCTGAATATTTTTGCAATATAATTTTAAGGAAAGGTGTTTATTGTGATGAAAAATGTAAATGTTCTTTTCGGATCTATTTCAATAATGTGTCTAGTAATTAGTTGTGGTGGAGAAAATGCACTTACAAAATACGGTTCCGCAAATGATGTTTGCTCATTGCAAATAGATTCGACTACATGGCAAGTTTCATCAACGCCAAATCAAAATATATTTCCAATAACAAACTCTTTTGCATCGGTTCAGGCTTCAACTTTAAACTGTGGATCACTATTTTCAGGTTCAAATAATATACAAATCTCAGTAAATTTTAAATCTCCTGTTAATAATTTGATTGGTCAGCAATTGGCTTTAGTTAGTTTTTCAGTAGGCTCAAAAAGTTTGATTCAAAGCGATACTTCGTTAAATTTTATTACTGGAAATTTAAAAGGAACGATTGTTGACAGTCGAACAAATTCAAATTGGAAGCCTCCATTTTCTGATCCGGGATTCATGACTTTTACTTTTCAAATTCCTACTTCAATTGTTGGACAAACTAATTCGTACCCAACTGGAATAATTTATTTTGACCAAGTAAATTAAAAATTTGTAAAAAATTACTTTAAATTACACCAGATTTTTTTAAAACTTCATTAAAAATTTTATCTTTTTCATCTATATATTTTTTAAGTTCATTCATTGTTGAATCTCTCAACTCAGCCTCATATCCAGTTTTGTATTGTTGTTTAACAAAAAAACCAGCTGTAGAACTTTCGCCTAAAATTTGTCTTCCAATAATGAGTGAAGCGGTTAAATTTTTCTCAAGATCACTAACTTTTGAAGTTAATTTTTTAATTTCAATTGTGTTCAGAGAGAGTTCATTCATGGATTTTTTTTCAAAACTTTCTTTGTTACTTTTAAAATCTTCAATGATCTTGGTGCAAGTTTCATTCAAACTTACTTCGTTTTTTTCAGAAATATTTTTTAAAAATTCATACATTTCATTCGTGAATGTAATTGAGATTCGTTTCATTTTTAAAATCTCCATTGCACCAAAAATGGTGCATAAACTATTGTTGTTAAATAAGGAATAAATTCAACTTCATATAAAGTTTGAACCATTTTTGGTGCATAGTCAACTATAGAAATGATAAATGCACCGTATTTGGTGCATTTAATAATGCTTATAATAAAAGAGAAATATGAATAATAAATCAGAATTTGCACCGTGTTTGGTGCATCAATGAGTTATTTTATAATCTATTGTATTTATTAATAAAATTATTCTCATACGTTTGCCACTTCGTGGCGTAGTGTGTGGAAGCAAACGGGCCCCAGCCCGTGCAGCGCGCCTTGAGAGTTTTTGATTTGGATTTTGAACCGGCGCGAGATGATTTTTGAAGTCACCCAATTTGTCTGTGCCGGTTAATTTGAATATATTAGATAACAATTTTCAATTTATTAAATAACAATTTTATAATTAATATCATTTAGGAGATTAATTAATGGAAATAGATACTAAAACTTCTTTTATAAAAATTAACAACAACGATCTTGCAATTCAAGCCCTTAAAAAAGGTTTAAGATTTTGCGGTAACATTACAAAATTAGGAATTCACTCAGGTATTACAAGACAAACTCTAACAAATATAGCTAGAGGTAAATCTTGCACCCATGCAACTCGATTAAAGCTCGAAGCATTCATTGAAGAACAAGAGCAAAGAAAAGGAAGGCCATTTAAAGGAGCTCGGTTGTAATTAAATAAAGTAACTATAAAATTTATTTAAGGCTATTTATAAAATATTTAATTTTATTCAATAAAAATAAAAATAATTTATTATTTAAATTTCACAAAAATTAGATAAGAAAAGCCTCAGGTGGCAGCCTAGAAGCTTTTAAGAACTTTTGCAAAGGAAGAAAAGTATGCTTTATGATAAACCTTTAAGTTCAAAAAATCAAGTTGCTAAAAAAAAATAATGCCTTTATCTACTAATGAAAAAAAGAATGAAAAGCTAGAAACATTTATTTATGCGACCTCAATTGATGAATTACTAAGGAAAGAAGTACAAAGATTTAAAAGTAAAGGATTTAGTGATAATAAAATTATTGAATATATTTTTCAAAATTCTTTAAAAAATTTTTATTATTATGCCTCAAAAAAAGATATACCTACAAAACGTATTAAATTTAATAAAGAACATATTTTAAATACCTTAAGCGTCATGTACCATGAACAGTCTTACTTAGATATGGAAGAAATACAAAAAAATATTAAATATAATGGCAAATCATTTAACGAATCTCTAAATATTTTTGTTAAATTTCTAACTCCAGCTTTAAAAAATGACAGCCTAATTTATCCAGAAATTGTTGCAAAAGTATTGATGCACTTTATTTGGCAAGTAAAAAGAAAAATTGCAAATTTAAAAGTACAAAATCATTTATGCCCTGTCCTTATAAATACAGAACAAGGTGTTGGTAAAACAGAATTTGTAAAAAACTTTTGCAAACCATTTAGTAATTATTCTCAATTTTATGCACTTAAAAAAACATCTGAAGTTGCAGATACAAGAGAAATAGCTTCTAATATGGAAAGGAATATTTTGTTTTTAGATGAATTATCTAGTTCAGAAAAAAGCGATATATCATACTTAAAAAGCATTATTACAGCAGAAATGCTTTCGCCAAGAATATTAGGAACGAATCGTATTATTCAAGTTAAAAATAATGCCACTTTTATTGCAACTGCAAATATTGAAAACCTATCGGAGAAAATAAAAGATGAAACAGGAAATAGAAGATTTTTTCCAATTGAAGTTAAATCATTTAAAAATGTAAATATTTCTATTGAAAGCTTAAACGAGTTAAATTATTTAACAGAAAGCCAAAGGCAACAAGGAAATTTATATCCATTAGAATTTGATGGATCATGGTTTTGGACTTTAATTGATGAAAACTGGGATTGCTTTTTATCTCTAGAAGAACTTTCAATTATTCAAAAAAAACACACGTCTATGACAGATATTGAAGGCTTTTGCGATATGTTTAGTTTATCAATTGACATGAACAGAAAGGCAATCTTAGTTTCAGACTTATTCTATGTATTTAAAAAATTATATCCAAGAAGTAAGTTTGATCAAATTAAAAGATTTTCACAAGAAATAACCAAAAGATTTCCTGAATCAAAGACAAATAGCGCCGGCAATAGAAAAAAGGATATAGGCTTTCATTTATATGTTAATGAAACTTTTAATGAATATTTATGTAGAATAATTTAGATCTTAAAAAACATAATAAAATTATATATTTTAAAATAATTGAATTTTGCCTCATCATGTGTAAAATAATGTAAAGTTTTGACAAAAAAGAGGAAGCTACCTTGCAAGCACTTCCCCTTTAATCAAATTACAGATGACGTTTTTTGACAAGAAAATAATCACACAAAGTAGGTAAGAATTCAAGCCTAACTTTGTGATTTGTTACATGCATTGAGGTGTCTTTTAATTCAAATGAAAGGACACTTTATAAATGAAAAATAAGCAATCTAAACTTACTGGTATCAGATTTATTCCTCGTTTAAATTTGTGGGAAGCAAGAATTTCAATAAATGGAGAACAAAAATCAAAATCATTTCATTCTAAAGAAGAAGCTATAAAATGGCGTGATAAATTAAAAAATCCTTCTGTTTTAAATTCATTACATTGCGGCAATTTGTTTCAATTATGGTTAAAAAATCCTTTTGGAAATTACTCTCCTCAAACAATTTATATTTATGAACAAAATGTACGTCTTTATATACTACCTGTTTTTGGAAAGTTAAAACCAGATGAAATAGATGATAATTCTATTTTAACTTTTGCTTTAAAATTAGCAGAAACTCCTACACAGCAAGGAAACAAACGTGCGCTTAAAACAGTGCGAAATATATTAGGAACTTTAAGTACTTTTTTTGAATGGTGTTGTTTAAAAAACTATATTATTCAAAACCCAGTTAAAGAACCTAAAGTATCTCAAAACATTTCTCGCTTATTTAAACGTGAACGAATGGACTCTAAATTTACTACAAATATTAAAAAGAAAGCATTAAATAGTGAAGAAGCTAAAAAACTTATTGCTCAAGCTTACGAGCGAGGTTTTCAAACTGGAATTATTATTGAATTTTTAATTTATACAGGCTTACGCATTGGCGAAATTGCAGCTTTAACTTGGGGTGACTTGCAATATTTAGATTCAAATCAAATTGGCCTTGGTTCACTATTTATTTCTGTTAATAAAACCATGAATCATAGAACAAAAAAAATTCAGCATTCGGCAAAATGCAATTCTAATGGATTTGTTGAAGTGTCTTCTTTAATAGCGACTAAACTTATACAATGGAATAATAAAGCTCATACTTTCGGTTACTCGATAGAAAAAAGTGCAATCTTATTTCCAATGGTAGCTAAAAGCCCACACGAATTTTCTAAAACGATTTCTTCATTAGCAAAAAAAGCGGGCATAAAACATACAACTGCTCATAGTTTGAGGCATACAACAATAACATTTTTGGCAAGTGCAGGTCATTCCATGCAAGTTGTTCAAAAAATAGCACGACATAAAACATCCGAAATGACAACTGCTTATTTTGATGCCACACAATTACCAATTGCTGGTATCACATCAAGCATAGATAAATTCTTAGCATAACCTTTAAAACTATTTTTTGAATTTGATATAAGGGGCAGATCAATAAATTTGTCTGAACTGAAGTTAAAAGGCCTTGCCGGTGATTGCCGTAATGCCGACAAACCTCCGATGAAAAAAAAGCCCTTGTCGGCACATACTTTACTTACAGAGAGTAAAATAAATACTATTTGCCGATGACTCCGATGGAAAATGCTTAACTCCAGAAATTTTTTTTGCGAAATCAGACTTTTCCTTTGGTACCAATTGGTCCCAATTATTTTTGATAAAAATAGGGACGAATTTGCTCGATCGCACAAAAAGTTATCCTTTAGTCCCAAGAGGTCCCAATTAGTCCCAACCAAAAATTGGGACTAGACCCTTGGGACAATCTTGCTGGGTGATTTAACTCTTTGATTTTATTCATAAACATTATGGCGGACCCAGCAAGAATCGAACTTGCGCTTCAGGCTTCGGAGGCCTACGTGATATCCACTTCACTATGGGTCCTTAGATAAAGAATTTGCAAATCTTACTAAGTGGATTGTGGCACATTAGCCTTGCAACAGAGAGTTTGTAAAGTCAAGTTATTGTAACGGGGTTTTATCTTCGGTTTTTGAAAGATAAGCGTTGGCAAAAGGTTCAACGCTAAAAACACCTTGTGAATTTAAGTAGTCGACGGTTCTTCTGCCAATTTGACTAAACACAGGACCAGCGAGCATGGCACCATAAGCAGGTCGCACTCTTACTTCATCGAGCACAACAATAATAGCAAGTTTAGGATTATTTGCAGGAATAATTCCTTGATAAACTGCGGTTCTTTCTGAATAAGCTTTATCTTTATTGGACCAAATTTGTGCTGTACCTGTTTTACCACCAACGTAAACTCCAGGAATTCTTCCTGCGTTACTTTCTTCAATTACTTTACCCATCATATTAGAAACCAATTTACTTGTTTCTTTAGAAATAAATTGAATAGGTGGTCCCACAAAATTCTTTTCTGCTTCTTTGTCTTTTGCAATTAAGTTAACACCACGATCTTGTCCTCCACCTGCCATAATAGAGACAGCATGAGCAAGTTGTAGAGCAGAAATGGCGTAACCTTGTCCAAAGGACATATTTGCAAAACGCATTTCACTCCAGTTTTCTGGTTTATGAATACGTCCTTTCCATTCCCCTGGGAATCCTGTTCCTGGGGAGCGGCCAAATCCGACTTTCATAAGAGATTCATATAATTTTTCACGTCCTGCTTTTAGAGAGATTTGATACATTCCTACGTTACTGGAGTATCTAAGAACACCTTGTGTATCTAAGCTATGATCTACAGGGTGGTCATCCCGAATTTTTCCACCTGGCAAAAACATTTTTCCGCCGCGAACATCGAACATGGTATTTGGCGTTATAATACCAAGGTCAAGAGCTTTGGCGATCCACATTGGTTTTGAAGCGGAACCAAGTTCAATGGCATCCATGACAGGACGAAAACGGCGCGCATCGGGATCATTATTTGGTGGATTATTTAAGTCATACGTAGGATAACTTGCAATTGCTAACAACTCACCAGAAGTAACATCAATCACAACAGCACTTCCGCCTTTTGCTTTTGATTTAATGGCACCATCACGAAGAGCATTTTGTGCAAATTGTTGAATAGAAAGATCGATAGACAATCTTAAATTAGGGAGATTTTGAGAAGGTTTAGAAGCATCGTTTGGAGTATCAATCACAACGCGGCCGCGGGCATCGCGACGGGCATCTACTTTTGTTGGTTTTTCAATTAGACGAGTGTTATAAATTTTTTCAACACCTTCAAGGCCACTTCCATCTGCTCCGACAAATCCGATCAATTGAGCAGCGACATCTTTTTCGGGATAAATACGTTTTGGTTCATCAACCGTGTCTAAAAAGTTTTTCCATTTTTTAATAGAACCGATTTCATTTAAGTCGGTTTGAGTCATTTGACGTCTAAGCCAAACGAAATTCTTTTTTTCTTTTTTTAACGCTTCTAAGTCTTGGTATGGTACTTTAATTTGTTTTGCTACTTTTCTAAGCGTTTCTTCATCTTTAGGCATTTTACGAGTTAAAATAAATAAACTGGTACTGGAAACACTCACAGCAAGAACTTTTCCATTTCTATCGGTAATGGTTGCTCGCGGTTTTGACAACGTAACACTGGTTTCAAATTGCCTCGATCCCGTAGCAAGTAGTTTCGATCTTAAATCTGTAGGTAATACGGTTAAATAGGCATATCTCATTAAAATTAAAAACAAAGCTGCAAAAAAAATGGCACTCATTATGAATGCTCTTTTTCTATAGTTAAATTCAACTTGTATTAATTTAGGATTAAAATAATTTTTTGTTTTTTGTATAAATGTTGTTTTGTTTTTATAGTTTTTCATACATATTCTTTCAAAATTTAAACCATCTAAGTTTTTGCTTGAAATTTATTAGGAACATCTTCATTTTTTTTAAATGTGTTTTTAACTAAAAAAAGAAAACAAAGAAATAAATATGATTAAATGATATTCACTTAAAAACTTTGATTCCCTTTGAAATTTAACTAAATATCAGACAACAAGTTGATACAAAGAAAAATTTTTAAAACACAAATAAGATGTATCTTAAGCTTTTGCTATTTTCAATTTTAAATGAATCCTTTTTATACGGGATGGCAAGAATGTCGATTTCTTTTTTTGCTTTTGAAGTGAATTAAAGACAATTAAAAAAACGAGGATCATTTTTTATGTTTTAGGTAAGACAAAATTTTAGATACAAAAAAAGCAATAACTCATTTTACATGATTTTTATTGCTGTTTTTTATTGATATGCAGCATCACTATAATAAACTAACCATAATAATGAACTAAAATCCCGAGCAGCAATATGTTTCCCATTATCACAGGCATCAAATAAAAGTTTTCTTTGATCCTCTGTAGCTAATGAAAGATCGATCCCAAGCTCTTCTCCTAAAATATTCCAAAGTTTAAACATCTGATCCTCATTCAATGAGAGAACTACATCATCCTTGGGATCAGAGTGGCGATCGACAAAAGAGTTTTCAAGGATTTTTAATAGTTCATTTTGAAGTACTTCAGGTCGCATAGTATACACCTCCCGAATTTCAAAATTGCTCAGATTACCGAGTGTTGCTAACTCAACAATATTTTTCCTCAATAGATTTAACCACTCTATCAAGTTTCATTCCTCGGCTGCCTTTAATCAAAATAACATAACCAGAAAAGTTCACATCAATATCAGTTAGAAACTGACTAGGCTCTTCATTAGCGTCGCGCCAGAAAAGCCTAGAATTATTATTCGATATTAACGTATCTTCATTTTCTTTAAGTAACTTATAACAATCATACATGGCGGATCCATAAAGGCACAAGTAGGCGTTCTGGATATTTTTTAGCGAGTTAAACACTTTCTCATGCCAGTATTTTGACTCGCCCCCGAGATCAAGCATGTCACCTAAAATAACAATCTTATTTTTTTCTTTCCATTCCTTATTTTCTATGGATTGTAATGCTGCCTCTAAACTCATTGGACTCGAATTGTAACAGTCATTAAATAAAATAGTTCCATTTTTTAATGTTGTTACTCTTGAACGCATGGGTGGTGAAACGAATTGAGACCAACCCGAAACAATTTCGTTCAAACTTCTATTTTGCATTATAGCAGTTGCAAACGCTAAAGCAAAATTTGCGGCATTGTGTTTTCCAGGCAAAGGAACATTGAATTTTATATTTCCATTTAACTTTAGGGTATTTATATTTGAAAAAATTTCAAATATAATATCACTTTCCGTACTAGATTCTTCAGGAACATTCCAGACAATAATTTGAGAAATATGTTCTAATAAACTTTCTTTATTAATAAAAATTGTTTTTAGTTTGTTTTTTTCAATAACAACAAAATCATTTTCTGTATTCATAAAATGATTTGAACCCGACTTTTTAGATTTTAAATTATCTTCAAATGCTTGTAATATTTTATCATCTTCAAATTGCCATACTCTTTTTGTATTTGGATTTTGAAAAAAAATGAGTTCTTCTTTTGCTGCTGTTTCCCAATTGATTAAATGCTCTAAATGTTCAGGCCCTAAAGCAGTTATGATAGAAATATCGGGTGATCCTAAAGCAACATGTTGCTCCATAGCTCCTATATCATCTATTCCAATTTCAAGGACTAAAGCATTTGGGGGATTCTTTTTATTATGCTCTTGTTGACACAAAGTAACAGCCATACCTAAAAAACCATTTTCACTTTTTTCTGTTTTTGTTACTTTAAATTGATTCCCACCTAATAAACTGGCAAGCATTTCTTTTGTTGTTGTTTTTCCGTTACTTCCCGCAACCCCTATCACAGGAAATGAAAAACGAGATCGCATAAATTTTGCAAACTCTCTAAATTTATCAAGAACATTTTCAACTTCGATGCATTTTTTTCTATTTTCAATGGAAAGTTTATTTAAATAATTCGAATTTTTATTTACAAGTGCAACCATTGTTCCCTTTGCAAAACAATCCTCTAAAAAAGAATGAGCATCAAAACGTTCCCCTTCAATTGCAACAAATAAATGTTGAGGTTTTACTTTTCTGCTATCTAAACAAACGCCATCAATAATTATATTTTCGAAATCATTTCTTTTTTTTGAATCTTTTGTAATTACTTGATAAATTTCATTAGCGGTAAGAGGCCACATTTTGTGTTTTCTCCATATTTATTATAACTTAAATCAATTTATGCTACTTTAAGACACTCTC
>NZ_JBIPMD010000317.1:0-3099 GCF_044369315.1 Silvanigrella sp. | reverse complement strand
TTCTTTCAAAAGCAACTTGCTCTGACAATTTTAAAAGTCTATTTTCCATCTCCATTTAAATCTCCTCCTCAAAAGGATATTTAATTCTGGATTTATGCTTTGTAAAAATCACTTATTGGGAGGACACGGATTCAGAAAACTTATCCGCATTATTTTCATTCCAACCCTTCATATAACTTACAATAACTTTATTAATAGAATTTTCATCTGATTTAGTTAAAGAATTTGCTACTGTATGAATAACAACTAAAGGTGAAAGTATAAGTATTATTTTTGGGAAGTTTGAATAAAATTTCTTAATCATAAAAATGCCTTTCATAAATATTTTGAATTTTAATGCTAACAAATAAAATAATATATAGAATAAATTTTTAAATTCAAATAAATTTATTTAGGAATTTTTATAATATTTTTTAATCTAGTTTAATATCAATACTTGTTGGGTATACTGTATTATTTTCCCACCAACCTGTATTTGAGAATTTTAGAAATTTTTTATTTTCATTTGTTTTGTAAAATTCTAAAATAGAATTTACTTGAAAGTCGAGTATACTATATTTATTTGCGCAAATCGTTCCACTTTCTTTGTCATTTATGTAAACTGTTAGACCAAATCCATGTGGTTTTTTTATTATTCCAAAAGTATGAATCCATGAGCATTCATTAATTGAAGAATAAAATATATTTATTTTATATTTTTTTTGATCAATATAAAATGAGCTATCATTTTGAATATTAAAAAATTCATCTAGTAATAAATGAGTGGTATTTTTAATTTCAATTAATGGTGTTGAACCTCTAAATAAATTTGTGACAAAAATATTTGCTTCTGGATGAACAATATCCAAAGATGAAACTGACCTATTTACAATTGATACTATAAATTGTGAATATATTTTTAATGGATAAAAAAATAATATAATAAAAAGACATTTAGTAAATATATTTTTCATTTATAAATCATCCTTTGGTAAAATAGACTAAAATTTAATTTAAAAACTGCAGCAATAATTTTTATAAATTAAAATAAATAAAAAATATAGTTATAAATGTTTTATTTTAAATGGATAATTACTATTATTATCAATAAAAAATTAGAATAAATATTTTAGACATAAAAATAAAATTAATATTTATTCTAATTCAGAAATAAATTAATTTATATAATATGTTTAAATTTAATTAAAAATAAAGAAACTTACCATAATCCTATCTTCTTAAATATACTGATGATTTTGACAGCCTCTATAAATTTTAATAAATATATATAGCTAACTTAAACGAAAGGATTCCAAATGAGCATTACAAGACGTGATTTTCTTAATGGAGTATCAATTGGTGTTGTTGCTGGATTAAGTCCTATTGATATCCTAAATGCGGCTGAAAATTCGATTTATTATCCACCTTCTTTAACTGGTTTAAGAGGAAATTATCCGGGTTCATTTGAGAATGCTCACAAGTTAGGTAGGGATGGTTTTAAATATTCTATTCAAGATCTACCAACGGAAGAAACATATGATCTCGTCGTTGTTGGTGCTGGTATTAGCGGTCTGTCAGCAGCAAGATTTTATCAATTAAAGTTTGGCTTAAAATCTAAAATTTTAATTTTAGATAATCATGACGACTTTGGAGGTCATGCTAAAAGAAATGAATTTAATATTAATGGAAAGCTAATTTTAACTTATGGTGGAACAGAATCATTACAATCGCCAAAAAGTTTATATAGTAAAGTGGCATTATCTTTATTAAAAGATATTTCTATAGATATAGATGAGCTTGGTCGATGTTTTAATAAAAATTTTTATTCTAAAATGGGTTTAAGTAGAGGTGTTTTTTTTGATAAAGAAACATTTGGACAAGATAAAATGGTTTCTGGAGATCCAGGAAGAGTGGTTGCTGATGATATTGATCCAAAAGATTTAAATGCGAAAAAATATAAAAAATTTATAAGTGAATTTCCACTTTCAAATTTTGATAAAGAATGCTTAATTTCATTATATGAAAATAGAATTAATTATTTACCAGAAAAAAATGTGAAAGAATGTATCGAATATTTGTCAAAGACAAGTTATAGAAATTATTTAATTCAAAATGTTAAGTTAAGCGAAAAAGCTATTCATTATTTTCAATCCAAAAGTAATGATTTTTTTGCAAATGGAATTGAAGGCATTTCTGCTTTAGAAGCAAGAACGCTTGGATTACCTGGATTAGATGGTCTTAGTTTACCGCCTCTTGCAGGACCAGGAAAAGCGGAGTTTGAAGACCCTTATATTTATCATTTTCCAGATGGAAATGCTTCTATTGCAAGACTTTTAGTTAGAAAAATGATCCCAGCCGTAACAAATGGTATTTCAATGAAAGATATTGTGCTTTCTAAATTTGATTATTCTAAGTTAGATATTCCAAATAATTTAGTGAAAATAAGACTAAATAGTACTGTTGTTAATGTTACAGATCCTTTTGGCAATGTTCATATTGGTTACTTAGATAAAAAGAGAAAGCTTCATAAAGTAAAAGCAAAACGCACAGTCATGGCAGGTTATAATATGATGATTCCTCATATTTTAAATGATATGCCAAAAGAACAGCAAAAATCACTTTCAGCAAATGTAAAAGCCTGCATTGTCTATAGCAAAGTTATTATTAAAAATTGGAATTCATTTGTTAAGTTAGGTGTGCATGAAATATATGTACCAAAAATGCCTTATTCAAGAGTTAAATTAGATTATCCTGTTAATATAGGAAACTATAAACACTCACAAAATCCAAATGAACCTATTTGTGTTCATATGGTTCATGTCCCAACTGTGTTAGATCCAAATTTAGATGCGAGAAGTAAATCAAGAATTGGGCGTTATAAGTTATTATCTACTCCATTCTCTGAATTAGAAAAAGATATTCGAAATCAATTGCAAAGAATGTTAGGGCCAGCGGGATTTAATCATAAAAAAGATATATTAGGCATAACAATAAACCGTTGGTCACACGGTTATTCTTATACTTTTAATGCCAGTTAAGAGTTGAGAAAGATATTGTGAAGATTGAAGAAATAGCTCCAATTTGTTAGTTAATTGTTGCTTAAAAAAAAGTAACAAAGGA
>NZ_JBIPMD010000308.1:0-3251 GCF_044369315.1 Silvanigrella sp. | reverse complement strand
GAAGATTTTCTGCATGCCTTTTTAAGTACATATTCTTTTTCTAAAAACACATTCTCAACTCTTAACTGGCATTTATAATAAGTATTTAACATTCCCATAATTGCTGGAATTTGCAAAGCTTCATTAATTTGTGTATCTGGAATTTGATTTATTCTTGCAATTTCAATACCTACTAATTTCAATCCCTCAAAATCAAGCATTTTTCCAAGAGATATTATTAACAAAGATAACTCTTCTGTGTCAAGTTGTCCTGAAGTTGTTACTTTTTCAAAATTTAGTTTCAAATCTTTAACCGCTAATCCGTCTAATTTTTCAGTATAATTTTCTATGAATGCATTTAACAAATTTTGGGTTTCCATTTAAATTGCCTTTCATTTCCATTTTAAAAAAAGACCACTGTTTCAAGTGGCGCTTTTATTGTTACTTAATAGTGGATTGTCCTTTTTCCCAATTGCATGGACACAATTCATCTGTTTGCAATGCATCAAGTGTACGTAATACTTCTTTCACATTGCGTCCGACGGAGAGATCATTCACGCTTACCCATCGAATCAAACCTTCTGGATCAACTATGTATGTTGCTCTAAAAGGAACTTTTTCCGTTGGATGGAGAATGCCTAAAGCTTCACTTAATTCCTTTTTATTATCTGCGAGCATAGGGAATAAAAGACCTTTTAAGTCTTCGTGATTTTGTCTCCAAGCTAAGTGAACATATTGACTGTCTGTACTTGCTCCAAAGAGATCTGTTTCGCGATCTAAAAATTGTTTATAAGATTTATTAAATTCAGCTATTTCTGTTGGGCATACAAAAGTAAAATCCATAGGCCAAAAAAAGAATACGGACCATCTTCCTTTTATTTTTTCATTATCAATTATAGCAAACTCTTTTCCTTTTTCTAAAGAAACAACAGAAGGAACAGAAAAGGTTGGAAAGGATTCAGAAACACCAAGAAAACGTGACATAAAAACCTCCAAAAATTAGACAAGTTCAATTCTTTAAAAATATAAGAACCTGATTCCTATGAACCGCAAAAGTTATACTAATGCTTAAATTAGAATTAATCTAAATTTATAAATAAGTCAAGTAAGGGAGAAGGGATTCAAAATTTTTTAAAATATGGATATAAAACGCATAAAAAAAGTCCTCACCAAAAGGAGAGGACATTAAATTAAATATAAAATGATTTAAAAATATTTAATTAGTTGCTTTCTAAAGATTTTTTAAAGAAAGACTTTGCAGAAGTTAAATTCTTTTTATCGCGCATGCAAATACTTAAAGTAGAGTCTTGGCGATCGCGAGCGCGGTACATGTATTTCCAGTCACCGTTACATTTAATGTAAGATTCTTCTACTTCGTAACTTGGAATGCGTTTGCGTGATTTTTTATCAACATTATCACCGAATTTTTGAACCCATTCGTAAACAGTTTTATGAGAAACTTCTACGCCATGTGTAGACATTTTTTCAGAAACAGAACGAAAAGTCATGTTTTGTTGAAAATAAAATTGTACAGCAGTTTCAATAACTGCCCAAGGATAGCGATGTTGTTTGTCGATTCTTTCTTTATTTGCCATTATAGAGGACTCCTTACAGAAAACACGATTATTCTTATTACATTCCCTTAAGATAAAAGGTAACGTAACAGTGTTTTTTTGATATATCAAATGAATTTTATAGGCAAGAGTTTATTTATATTATTTGTTGCGCTGAATTTTATTATGTTAAGAAATAACTAGATTGTTTGTTACTGTATTAATATCAAGTATTTGAGCAAATTTGGCACTCAATCCAATCCAGCGTTCTATGGCAGGTTTAACCATTCCCACAAGGACATAACAAGCTTCTTTTGCATGCTCATGTACTGCAAGTAACGTAGCATCTTCAACATGATAAGCGATAGTATCAAGTTGTCTTAAAAAAACTTGAGCATCTGGTTCTAAATTTTCGGGGTCTTTATTTAATAAATATATGGGCCTTGCTCCTAATGATAAAAATAAATTACAGTCATTAAGAAGAGTTTCTAAGCTTTTCTCATAGTTTTTTCCAGAATCCCATAGTTTTAAAGTTACAACTTTTAAATCAAATACAAGAAGTCCTGCCATATCAAGGGCAACTTGAAGGCTTTCGTAAGAAAGTTGTTCTGGGGTATCTAACTTTACATCTATCGTGTCTTCATTTTCAAGCTTTAAACGAAGATATTCTGGATTATCAATATCAATATTACTATTATTTATACAAATTGAAGTCAAAGCGCTATTGTTTTTTTGTGCAATAGCCTCTAATTTATTTACTAATATTGATAACGTATCTATACTTTGCAATGGTGGAACTCTTTTGCCATTTACCCTTACATCAGCCATTGTTATTACCTCCAAAATCTTGAGCATTTAATAATGCAAGTTATCTTTTTTAAGCTGGTTTCTTTTGTAATTCTTGTCTCTGTATTTGATTAATTAGGCTATGAGCTCTGCTATTCATTGGATCAAGAGATAATATATTTTCCATTAATTGAAGAGCAATATCTACTTTACCTGTTTTAAAAGCAATGGTGCCAAGAGTATAAATCATATTTACATCATGGGGATGGAGTCCTAAGTAACGAATTAAAACTCTTTCCGCATCGGCAAATTCTTCTAATTCAAAAGAAAGCTTTACCAAATTAAAAATAGCTACTGTATTGTCTGCTTTTAAATGACAAGCTCGTATTGTCCAAGAAAGAGCTTCTTTCAACTCATTTAAACCTTCAAATGCTAAGCCAAGACCAAGGCTTGCCATGTCATCGTTTGGAGCTAAACTAATTGCTTTTTGAAATTGAGGAACAGCTACATTGTAGTTATTTTTTTGTAAAGCAACTGTTCCTAAACCAATAAAACATTTTGCACAGTAAGGGTCGAGTTCAAGTGCTTTGGTATAATTTGAAACCCCATTGTCTAAGTCACCAAGTTTTGTGAAACAATCTCCGATTAATCTAAATAAGTTTCCTTGCTGAACGACAGAAAGATTGTTTTTTTGAAATGCTTGAGAAATTAAATTAATGGCATCAATATATTGTTTTGCAATAACCATTTCTTCAATTTGATTTATTATTTTTGAAGTGTTTTCTGTATCAATCGCTGGTGTAACAAAAATAAGTGATTTAAAAATTTCAGATATTTCATTTGAAATTTTTTCAAATGGAAACTCATTTGCAATCGCTTTTTTTATTGCGTGTTTAACATTTGTTACTTTGTCTTGTTTTTCAATAGTTTCTT
>NZ_JBIPMD010000179.1:0-7133 GCF_044369315.1 Silvanigrella sp. | reverse complement strand
AGAAGAAAACGTTTTATAAAATCGGCTTACCCACTCTCCAATCCAATTATTACCATTAGAAATAATGATGATATCTGAAGAAAGTGCACACATGACATCATAAGTGCTATCTAAAAATTTAAGTGCATTTCCGTTAACGGGTGCAATAGGGGCATGAATTACGGCATCACAAACCGAAATGATGCAGGAAAACTGATTTCCTGCTATTTCTTTAAGGCCGTCTCCATTTGGATTTAAAAAATAAACATGGTCATCAATGTTTAATTCAACAACACTTTGTCTGATATCAGCAGCGGCTGCGCCCGTTCCACAAAAACAAAGCCTTGCTCTGCCTTGAAATGTGGGATTGCTTTGTAACAAGTTTTTAAAGGCAAAAACGGAATCCAAGGCACCTGATTCTATTTCAAGTGGTCCTAAATGGAAAAATATAAAATCGGATTCGGGGAGGCCTAAAGATGCTCTCAATTCAATTCTTCGAAAAGAAGAAATTTCAGCTGAATATCTTTGAGAATTCAAACCACGTGAAACACGACGGATTCTTTGTGAACTGACATCTTCAAGATAGGACCAAGTAGCTCCATCTTTATCAAAACATAAAATAAGATCCGCATTTTTTAAAACTTCTTTTCGAACGGTTCGTTCCCTTGCAATATTTGGTAAGGGTGAGCCATTGGGAGATCTTGCCCCTAAATTAGCGTGCGGCGGTCTTGGAGCATTTTGCCAAATAATAAGACGAGAAAAGTTATTTCTTTTGACTTTTGATGCTTGGTAACTTGCTAAAGAGTTTTCTCCTAAGGATACAATAAGTGAATAATCCTCAAGTTCTTTTTCTAAACCAGATAAAAATGTTTTATTTTCATTCATGGAATCTAGTGTATAACATGTTAAATAAAGTGTTGTATTAGAATTATTTAATAGTTTTGCAAATTGAATAAAAGCTTTTTCTTCACTTATATGTGTGTATAAAGCGCCTTCTAACCCTAATTTATTGACACAATAATTCCATATTTCAAGTTCACAAGGGTGTGGAAGTTGTGGTGCAATAAAGGCAATTTTTTTAGATTTTTTTAAAACATGCGTTGCATGTCTTTCTTGAATATTTGAGAGAGACTTTCCGACATCTCCTTCAATAAAGCTAAGAAAATTTGAAAAATTTGATTTTTTGGAATCATTTATAATACTTTCAAGGGAGCTACATTTTGTCATTTGGAATTATCCTCCCAAAGAATATTGATTATTTTTATATGCATTTGTTACTTTACGAAGTGATTGTAATCTATTTAGTTCAATTAAAAGTTTACTCAGAATTTGTTTTAAAATTGTTTTAAAATTTTCATCATGCTCATTTATTACATTTCTAAATAAAGTAATTTCATTTTTAAACTCGGGATGATTTTTCATTCTTTGGGTAAAGGCAGAAATAATGCCAAGCCTTTTTTTCATAAATTTTTGAGTAATGAGCTCTAAATCTTCAGGAGCCATAAATGTTTTATAAACACCTATCTGGAGTTCTGAAAAGAGTTGAATATGGAGATAACTCCATTTTTGCCAAAATAATAAAAATTCAGATTTTAAAGGTGATAAATCAAATCTATTTTCAAGATTTGATTTTAAGTTTTCATAACTTGACGTCTCGTTAAACATGGCTTTTTCCACCAGTTTTCTTCCTTTAAAGAAAAGAATTTTTTTGTATTCCCTTGTTTGAGTTTATTGGATTGCTCTACTATTAATCAATTATTAGAGATGTTGCTTTTTTGGCTAAAATCCTGCACTTTTTTCTACTAAGCAAGATCTTTCTATCTTGTCGCATTAGGAGAATATTTAAATGATAAAAGAACTTATTGGAACAGCAATTGAAGTAGACGATGGTAAGGTAACACTGTCAGATTGTATGGGCAGCGATCTTTCTGTTGTAAATGCAGCACGCGTAAGTTTTGGAAAAAGAAAAACAGAAATGGATGACAAAGATATAAAACTTATTAAATATCTCGCTGCTCACAAGCACATAAGTCCCTTTCGTCATGTCGTATTTACCTTTACTTTAGAAGGCGTCTCTGAAGTTGTTTGTAGACAATTATATAAGCATCAAGTTGGTTGTGCTTATACAAGTGGTGAATTTAGAGAAGCAGCAACAACTTGGAATGAAGTATCGGGAAGGTATGTTGAGTTTGATCCTGAATTTCATATTCCATCTGAATTTCGTAAACAACACAAAAGTAACAAGCAAGCTTCACAAGAAGGTGAGCTTGTCGACTCTAATGAAGAAGCACGTTCTATTTATATGAACGCCATTGAACATGGTTTTTCTTCCTATAAAAAATTATTAGAGCTCGGTGTTTGTAAAGAGCAGGCTCGCATGATTATGCCTATCAGTTTTAAAAATTCTCTTGTTTGGACAGCCTCCCTTGAAGCGACTGTGCATTTTATAAAATTGCGTGATCATGAAGGAGCGCAACTTGAAATTAGAAATCTTGCTAGAGCTATTAAAAAACTAATTGATCCTATCTGTCCCCACTCAATAGAAGCATTGCTAAATTCAGATAAATAAAAAAAGAAAAAATTGCCTACAGTCTAGAAAATCTTTTCCGATATGCAAAATGTACGCATGGTAATTCGCCTGCGGTACATTTTTCTTAGTTAGGCCAAGGATGGCCGCACCCCGTACCAAGTGGTTTTGGACTGTGGTGAGTTTCATGGAGGAGACCAGCTATGGGTTTGCGTATACAAACCAACATCCAATCCCTTAATGCTCAAAGAGCTTTGAGTATTATAACCAAGCAAAATGATGAGTCCATTGAGAAAGTAAGCTCAGGTTATCGCATTAACAAGGCTTCAGATGATACTGCGGGTCTTGCAATTAGCGAAAAATTGAAAGCGGACGTTCGTGGTCTTAACATGGCAAAACGTAACGCTAGTGACGGTATTTCACTACTTCAAACTGCCGAAGGTGGAATGAATGAAATTGGAAATATTCTATCTCGTTTACGTGAGCTTGCTGTTCAAGGTGCTTCAGATACAATTGGGAATAAAGAACGCGGATTTATTCACAAAGAATTTAATGCTCTAAAAGATGAAGTCGATCGTATAACAAATTCAACAGAATATAATGGCACTTTATTATTAACTGGTAAACCAGAAGAAGCTGATGGTGGCTTGCCAGAAGATATGACTAAAAAATCAAATCCTCCACCACTAGAAGTTCAAGTTGGTAAAAACTGGAGTGAAATGACAGATGGTCAAAGTGATCCATTTAATGAAGAGTTTGCTCGTAATCCAGTGAACATCATTAGACTTAACTTTGATAAGATCAATACAAGTACAGTTGGTCTAGGAATTGGTCGTGCAAGTGATGAATCTTTAGAATCTACTGGTGTTTCTTTAGAAGAAGGAGATCACAACGATTCTAAATTGCGCGCTCAAGCTTCTATCAGCAAACTTGATGATGCGATTTCAAAAGTATCTGAGTTCCGTGCAGATATGGGTGCGTTGCAAAACCGTCTATACTCTACAATTTCTAACTTAAGCGTACAATCCGAAAACTATTCTGCTGCGAATAGCCGTATTCGTGACACTGACTTTGCTGAAGAAACTGCAAAATTGGCTCAGTCCAACATCCTCAAACAAGGTGGTGTGGCTGTACTTGCTCAAGCAAACCAAAGCCCTGGTGCAGCAATGCGCTTGTTAGGTTAATTTTAGGTTGTATTCTTGTTTTTAAAAGCAAAAGAAGTTCTTTATTAGAAATAATAAAGAACTTCTTTGTTAATTTAATAAAATATTTTCTAAAAAAATTGCAGTAATCCAAAATTAAAACCATAGGTATGAAATGGATTTAACGTATAAGCATAATCTATACGTAAAGCTACTCTATTTACTTTTAAAGGTAAAATACGGATTCCAGTTCCTACACTCACTCCTGTGTAGTTTGAAAACATTTCAGAAAATGTATTGGCAGCATATCCAACATCAGAGAAAAATGCGTGTTGAATAGCGATGTAATCATTTACATAGCTTGGTATTCTTAATTCAAAATTGCTAAAGGACGATAATTTACCGGAAAATTCTCCATCATAAAAACCTCTTATTTTATCAAGACCACCAATAAAATATTGTTGTGAAAGAACATTACTTGAAGTGACACTGATATTACTTCGTATTGCTAAATAAGATAATCTTGGGAGGGGTATGGTAAATAAACCTAAATTTATATTAGGATGATAAAATTGTAGTGTGCTATTTAACGAAGTATAATTGTCATTTTGTGCTTTGTATGATTCTCCAGTTGTATCTAAAATAGAAACAAAATTGACGCCATCCACTTTCATGCCATCATAATTTATTTTTCCTAATGTTAACCTACCTTCTAAAGCAACTGATGAAGATGATGGAGGAGAAAGATAATTATTTTTTTTATTTGTTAAGGAGTCGGCAGAATTAATTCCGTCATCTGTTATTTCATTTTTTGAATATAAAGCTCCAAAACCTAAAAATAAAGTAGGTGTAACTTTAATATCCGTAAATAAATTTAGCATATCTCTTTTATTAGCAAAAGTACCTGTTACTTCTCTGTTTTTATTATATGTATGAAATATATTGTGCTCTCTAGTCATATAATTAACTAAATTAAAACGACTTCCTAAAACACTTGGGTTTCTAAAATAAACAAAAGTAGAACAATTTTCGTTTTTACATCCATATGTGAAATTAAATGTATAAAGTCTTCCTATAAAGTTTGTCTCATAAAGACCTAAAACAAGATACGATGTGCCTCCACCAGATCCAGCTAAAAAATAAGGTAACAGAGTCCATTTTTCATCTAATTCAAATATAATTATGATTTGATTATTTTCATTTAAGCTTAATTTCACATCAATTTTAGAAAAAACTTGTAAATTTTTTAAATTTTGTAAAGAAATTTTCAATTTTTCAACAGTAAATATATTTTGATCTTTTAGCTCTATGTTATCTTCAATAACATCATCATTTGTTTTATTATTTCCAACAAAATCTATAGATGCTATTATTAAACCTTCAGCTTTTTTAGGGGGTATATAAGAAATTTTTGTTGAATTTTCTTGTTCAATACTATTATTTAAGTCTTCTGAAAATACAGGATTACTAAGGAATAAAGATATAAAAAAAGAACCTGCAATTAAAAGAAGGAGAGAAATATCTTTTCTATATTTTTTTAATTTACATAAGTACACTAAAATTAAATTTCCTGATTATGTTACTTTTTTACTAAAAAATTCAAAATAGCTTCTTCACAATTCTTTACAATTTCGTCGTAATTATACACTCCTTCATCGAAAAGCCACTGTAAAGCAATGCCGTCAATCATAGCTATAATCATACTGGCAAATTGAGCTGAA
Source organism: Silvanigrella sp. (assembly GCF_044369315.1). Classification (NCBI taxonomy): domain Bacteria; kingdom Pseudomonadati; phylum Bdellovibrionota; class Oligoflexia; order Silvanigrellales; family Silvanigrellaceae; genus Silvanigrella; species Silvanigrella sp. The sequence continues at coordinate 1,764 of NZ_JBIPMD010000179.1, read as the reverse complement.
TCTCCTTTACGAAAAACTCCTTGAGAAATTCCTTGTTGAATGATGACGGCTATGGAATTTCTAAACTTAGCATAGTGACTTGCTATTTCTTGACGGACTTTTTCTTTTTGGTCTATTTGAGTCCAAAAGTCCATATTAATTCGATAATATTCTCTTTTATTTTGAACGACGCTTGAGCACATCCAGATGACGTTAGAAAGCCTTGCTATTGGATCTGGGTTTAAATCACCAGAATGAAGAAGATTTTCAATGTCTGCACTTACGTGATCAAGAACAGTCATCATGAGATCTTCTTTATTTAAAAAATAATAATGAATAATCCCTTTAGATACATCTGCAACTCTCGCCACATCTTGCATCGAAAAATTGCTATAGCCATAGCGTGTAATGCACTCAATCGTTGCATTAATTATTTGGGTTTTTCTTTCTGAAGCGAGGTCGGAACGGCTCATAATTTAATTTCCTGTTTTAAATCGTCAATTTCATATCTGGGAAGGAACTGATAGTCCCCCATCAACTAAAATAGCTTAAGATCAAAGTACCATGAGTCAAGAGAATCAATTACAAACAAAGGAAACTTAAGGTCTAAGGAAAGACATATGTACGATTTGCTTCAGGTTATGCAGCAAGATGGGTACCTGTCTTCTGGAGAGCTGATAGCCTTAAGAAAAACATGTAAAGAACTGGGCGAAAACCCTGTTCGTATATTACGTTCATTAAATATCGCTTCGCCAGAGCAAATTCAAGAATATCTGCAAAGGTATTTTAGAGTTAATGCTTTATCTGATAAAGCGATATCTTTGCTTGATGAAAGTTATCAAAGTTTTATACCGATAGATTTAGCTATTCACTATAGTTGTATTGGTCTTGGTGAAGAAAATTCTGTTTTGTATGTTGCCTTAGAAGATCCCTCAGATAGAGGAACAATTCAACAACTCCGTTTTTTTTTAAATAAGAGAATTATTGGGATTTCTGCAACAGTTTTTCAACTTGCAGAAGGATTATCTAAAATATATCGAGTCAGTATTCCAAATTTAAGACTTACAACTGTAATTGAAAGATCTAGAGGAGTCATAGGTGGCTTGCGTTATGAAGCCCCTTTTGAGGCCGAAGCGATTACGATTGGAGATGATTTTGCAGGGGCAAATTTATCCGATTATGATTCTGATGAGGTTAGCAGCTTTGTTTCAAGCTCTGAAATGGGGTCTTCCGTAAAATCGGGTGATCACAAAGGTGAAGACGAGCCTTCACCAGATATTTCCTTCCCTGAAATGAATAGTATTTCAAAAGCACCAGATCCTTCCATCGGGTTTATTGATGGAAGTAGTGGAGAAATTGCTGCTGGTGTTTTAGATGCTGAAGATAAGCCAGATATCGAAGGTGCTGGTTTATCAACGAATCCTCCCGTTGTTGAAGCAAAAGAGTCCGCTGCGCCACCAACTGAAGAAGAAAATTCTCCTGCTGAAACTTTACAAACTCAAGAAAATCCAACAGCGGAACCTGAAGCAGCTGTTCAAGAAAATCCGGAAGAAAATTTATTAAGTGAAGAAGCGCCACTAGAAGCGGCATCGCCAGAAGGCGCGGAATTAAGTGAAGAAGCGCCACTAGAAGCGGCATCACCAGAAGGCGCGGAATTAAGTGAAGAAGCGCCACTAGAAGCGGCATCACCAGAAGGCGCGGAATTAAGTGAAGAAGCACCACTAGAAGGCGCGGAATTAAGTGAAGAAGCACCACTAGAAGGCGCGGAATTAAGTGAAGAAGCAC
>NZ_JBIPMD010000316.1:0-3116 GCF_044369315.1 Silvanigrella sp. | reverse complement strand
CTGACAATTTTAAAAGTCTATTTTCCATCTCCATTTAAATCTCCTCCTCAAAAGGATATTTAATTCTGGATTTATGCTTTGTAAAAATCACTTATTGGGAGGACACGTAGCGGCTAGGGCTATACATGCCAAAGGACCAAGATCTCCGCTTGCTCCTAGAGATCCTTTTTTAGGAATGAGAGGATAAATTTCATTATTAAACATTTCAGTAAAAATAAAAAAGTTTTCTAGACTTATTGCTGAAACACCTTTTGATAATGATATAATTCGTGTTAGCATGATGGCTCTTACAATTGAATCATCGAAATATTCTCCAACATTTGTTGCAACTGAGTTAATTAAGTTATTTTGAAGTTGTTCAGCAAATTCAACTGGAACAAGTATATTTACAAATCCGCCTAAACTTGTATTTACACCGTAAATAACTCTTTTCTCATCTACAAAACTCTCAAGTAAGCTTCTTGAGTCAGTTATATTTTTTCTTACATCATCTGAAATTTGTAATTTTATTTGTTTATTTAGACAGATTTTAATAAAATTATCTAAGCAAATTTTGCGTCTCTCAGTATAAATTGATTTTGTTGCATTTTTATTTCCTTTAATTTGTGCTGACGAATCTGCCTTTTTTTTTATATAAGTCAATAGAATAAAATTAATTTATCAATCAAGATTTATTAATTTTTATTAAATTTATATATAGTAAAAAAATATTCGGGTGTAACTTTAAAAAGTTACACCCGAATTCATTGTGGTTAGAATTTTATAAATTGAGAATTAATTGATTTCGATTTTTTTTAAATTATTTTGAATTTCATTTTTTCTTTCTAAAGAAACAGTTAAGACTCCATTTGTAAATTTTGCGTCAATTTTTTCTTTGTTTATAAAAATTTCAGGCATATGTATTTGCCTTTCAAAGGAACCGTAAAACCTTTCGCTCAAATGATACTTGTTGTCATTTTTATTTTCTTCAAAGTTTCTTTCACCTTTAATCGAAAGAATATCATTTTGAATAGTAATATGAATATCCTTTTTTTCACAACCTGGTAAATCAGCAATTAGTATAAATTCTTTCGGAGTTTCTTTTAATTCTATAGATGGGTTCCATTTTATTTTTTTTGACATGGATTTATCATTTAGTGGTTCATTTATGAGACTACCAAAAAGTTTATTGATATTTGTTTGTAATTCATAAAAAGGGTCTTCTTCAAATCGAGAAATAAGAGAAGAAGGTTTCTTGAAATTTTGTAAAAATGACATAAAAATTCCTCCTAATTATAATAAAACATTTTTCTAACCACAAAATTAAAGTAATCATTAGAAACAGTTTGTAAAGGGTTCGATCTTAAGTTTTAAATCAATTTTTTGAGATATAACTTTTATCTATGGTAACGATAGAGGATTAATATTTTATCTATAGATAGATAATATGTAAAATAATATTGTTAAATAAAATTAAATATTTTTTATATATTTGGAGAAAATCATGGGAAATATAAATATTGCACAAAATATTTTTTGGGATTTAGTAGACCAGACAAAAATGACAGAAAAATACCGGATAGATAAAAATTTGCAGTATTTAGAAATTGCTCCTTTAAATGTTCTAAAAAAAATATTTATTCAATATCGATTTTTTACACACTATTACATTGAGGATCTTGGAATATTAATAAGCAAAATGCCTTTTGGAAATTTAAAATCAATTTTGGCAGAAATTCTAAATGATGAATTAGGTAACGGGAAATCGAAAGCAGCACATCCTATTTTATACGATAATTTTTTATTGAGCTTAGGTATTCAAAAGGAAGAAATGCAATATGCATCTCCTCATTGTATGCCTCATCTATTATCTGTTCAAAATTCATTAAACAAAAAATCCTGGGCTTATGGAGTTGGTTTGCGTGGAATGGGTGGAGAATGTTTATGTCAAATTTATTTATCTACCATGCATGAATATTTTTCAAAAAATCCTGAAATTGAGAAAATTAAACAAAATTTAGAATGGGAATTTTGGGATATTCATATTGGTGAAATAGATTTGCACCATCAAACAATTGTTAAAAATGCGATTAGTGAAATTATTTTAGAATACCCAGATTTCACAAAAGATTTATTTGATGGTTATATTGAAAGTAAAACAGCTTGGGATGAGTTTTGGAGTCAAATTTTTAATTCAGAAATTCCTTTCGGGAGAGAAAATGAAAGAAGATCATATGCAAATCAGCTTTTCTTATCAACTTCGGCATGAACTTTTTTTAGCTTGTCATATATTGGTAGCGCAAAAATTAGATTCGGGGCCATTTGGGAATGTAAGTGTACGTATCCCAGAAACAAATCAATATTGGATTAATCCAAGCGGTGTTACGTTTAATCAAATTAAAATAGATGATGTTTTACGTGTGGATCTCGACGGAAATATTTTGGAAGGTAACAGGAAGTCACATCATGGAGAAATTATTCATCGTGCCATTTATCGGTTACGCCCAGATGTATCCGCTATTGTTCATACCCATTCCGATAATACTGTTGCACAAAGTTTACTTGGAGTGAAAATAGAACCATTAACTCAACTTGGTGCCTCAATCCATAATGATCAAGGTATTTATTCTGGTTTTACTGGGCCTGTAAAATCTTCTCAGGAAGCATTAGCAATTGCGGAAGCACTTGGAAATTATTCTATAGTTATCGCTAAAAATCATGGTCTTTTTACAGCTTCGCCAACATTGCAGCAAGCTCTATGGGATTTTATTGTTTGTGATAAAGCATGCCAAATTCAATTACAAGCATTACAGTTAGGAATAAAAGAGGCAGAATTAATTTCAGACGATTATTTAGAAAAAAGTAAACAAGAAGTTCGTCATAAACAAAATCAATTTATGTGGTCTAGTTTTGTAAATTCTCTATAGAATTTAATTCTGTTTGGAAAGAAGACATCGATGCTGTAATTGCTTTAGAAATCGCTTGTATGGTTCTTACATTTTTATTTTCTACGTGTCCTCCCAATAAGTGATTTTTACAAAGCATAAATCCAGAATTAAATCTCCTTTTGAGGAGGAGATTTAAATGGAGATGGAAAATAGACTTTTAAAATTGTCAGAGCAAGTTGCTTTTGAAAG
>NZ_JBIPMD010000106.1:0-10409 GCF_044369315.1 Silvanigrella sp. | reverse complement strand
TCAAAACCTTTACAGGCGCTGCATAAGTCATGCCTTTTGAACGGCATTCTTCAACAGTATATTTTGGTTCATCTAGGGAATAACTGACGAATTCAACAGAAGCTGTTGCATCAAAATCTTGTACAGGGAATACGCTCTTAAAAACGCCCTGTAAGCCCGCTTCTATACGAGCATCTGCGGAATCTGTTCCTTGCAAGAATTCAGCGTACGACTTCTTTTGAATGTCAATTAGATTTGGCATTCCAATGATTGGTTTAACTTTAGCAAAAGTACGACGGTGACGGACGAAGCTTGATGCCAGATTGGCCATATTGAGTCCTCTGCGTAAGAAAGAAAGGATACAAATATAAGATTGCTAAATTGTGTGGTGTGCATTAAATGGCATACCATACGTGAGCACAGCACACAATATTTGCACAACAGCAAAAGTCAAGCCATAGAACGTACTGTTCAATAGCTTGACTCTTAAGCTAATAAGACTGGGAAAACAGCAAAGTTAAAATTACTTAACTTCGATTGTTGCGCCAACAGCTGTAAGCTTTTTCTTGATTTCTTCAGATTCAGCTTTAGTAACGCCAGCTTTAAGGGATTTAGGAGCGCCTTCAACTAGATCTTTAGCTTCTTTAAGACCAAGACCAGTAATAGCACGAACTTCCTTAATCACGTCAAGTTTTTTGTCGCCAGAAGCTTTAAGAATTACTTCGAATTCTGTTTGTTCAGCAGCAGCAGCAGCAGCAGCAGGAGCAGCAGCCATCATAGCAACTGGAGCAGCAGCGGATACGCCAAATTTGTCTTCTAATTCTTTAACAAGCTCAGCAGCTTGAATAAGAGTAAGGTTTTCGATGTAAGAGATAAATTGTTCTTTAGTAATAGTAGACATTGTCAGTCCTTTAAAAAATTAAGTTTCATAGCGAAACTATTAGATTAAACACAAAATAAATACGCAATCGGGCAATCGTTATTAACCGGCTTTTTTCTCTTTAATGGCGTTAAGAACTTGAACCAAGTTTCTAGGAACACCATTGAGTACGTTGAGAAGTCCACGGTGTGGAGCAACCATAGTACCGATAAGTTGGCCAAGAAGTACTTCGCGTGAAGGTAAAGAAGCGAGTTTTTCAACAGAAGCTGGAGTTAATAAGGATTTCTCCATATAACCGCCAACGATTTTGAGTTTCTCAAATTTCTTTGCGGATTCAGAAAATACTTTAGCAGCGGCAGCAGCATCACCATAAGCAAAAACAACGCCTGTTTGGCCTTTGAAAAGTTCAGAGATTACATTTTCATCTCTACCTTCAACAGCTTTTTGAGCAATTGTATTTTTTACTACATGAAAATCTGCTTGGACTGCTTTGAGTTCACGACGCATTGCCGTAAGCTCTTCAACTGTCATCCCTGAGTAATTAGCTAGGAACACAGCACCAGATTTGTCGAGTGCTTGAACAACACTTTCGCGCCACTGGAGTTTAGCGTTACGATCCAAGAGAGTGCCTCCCCTAAGTTATTCGTATTCCCACAGGCAAAATGGAATTACGAGGTTGATAAACCGCAGGGGTCAAAGTCTATGCGGGATTTATATGATTGCACAATCGCAATATGACCAGCAGTCTTAGACCCTTACGAAACGAAATTAAACTTTATATTCAGCTGGATCTACACAAACAGAAGGGCTCATTGTGGAGCTTACATACACAGATTTAATGTATGTTCCTTTTGCTGCAGCAGGTTTTGCTTTAACAATAGCATCGATAAATGCTTTTGTATTTTCTTCGATTTTTTTAGAGTCAAAAGAAACTTTTCCAACAGGTGCTTGAATAATTCCGGCTTTATTTACCTTGAATTCTACGCGGCCTGCTTTTGCTTCTTTAACTGCATTTTTAAGATCTTGTGTAACTGTACCAACTTTTGGGTTTGGCATAAGTCCACGAGGAGCAAGGATACGTCCAAGACGTCCCACAACACCCATCATGTCTGGAGTTGCAATAGCGGCTTCGAAATCGAGCCAGCCACCTTGAATTTTTTGAGCAAGATCGTCACCACCAACAAAATCAGCACCAGCTTCTTCTGCTTCGCGGATTTTTTCGCCCTTAGCAAATACTAAAACGCGCACCTTTTTGCCAAGGCCATGAGGAAGAACGACAGCGCCACGAACGTTTTGGTCAGCGTGACGTGGGTCAACGCCGAGATTCATAGCAACTTCAACTGTTTCGTCGAATTTTGCATATGAAATATCTTTAAGAAGCTGGCTTGCTTCGTTCAGATTATAAGACTTGCTAGGATTTACTTTAGCGCTAGCAGCCTTTAATTTCTTACTAATTTTTCTTGCCATAATGATTTTCCTTTGAGGTAAATCGGCTTATGAAGGCCTCCCTCTAAAAAATTTAACCTTTGATTTCTAGACCCATGGAGCGTGCAGAACCTTTGATAAGTTTCTTAGCAGCTTCAATGTCGTAGCAGTTCAAGTCTGGAAGTTTGATCTTAGCGATTTCTTCAACTTGTTTTTCTGTTACAGAACCAGCAATCGCTTTACCTGGAGTTTTACTTGCGGACTCAATTTTTGCAGCCTTTTTAAGTAAGTTACTTGCAGGAGAAGTTTTTGTGATAAATGTAAATGATTTATCAGAGTAAACAGTGATTACTGTAGGAAGAACTTCACCAGCTTGTTTTTGTGTACGAGCGTTGAATTCTTTTACAAACATCGCAATGTTTACAGCACGTTGTCCAAGAGCTGGACCAACGGGAGGCGCAGCAGTCGCTTGAGCGCCTTTGATCTGGAGCTTGATAAGCCCTGTGATTTTTTTAGCCATTGTACTTTCCTCATATAATATAGCAATCAGCCCAAAAAAAGGTGCGCTTTGGGCGTGAATGCAAACCGATAATACATAATTTTAGGACTTGCAAGGAAAAAGGAAGGAAATAGGCACTTTTGCCTTATTCAGTCATCTTCTTAAATTCTCTTGTCAAGATAGGAACCGCTTGAAAAAGATCGGCTACAATACCGTAATCTGCTTTTTGGAAAATAGGTGCATCGGCATCGGTGTTTATCGCTACGATACATTTTGATGTACGCATACCAGATAAATGTTGAATGGATCCAGAAATTCCGCAAGCAACATATAAATTAGGATTTACAGTTTTACCTGTTTGACCTACTTGCATGTCATAAGGCGCGTATCCGGAGTCGACTGCGGCGCGAGAAGCACCTACAGAGCCATGAACAACATCAGCGCATTCAAAAAGAATTTTAAAGTTGTCTTTGTTAGCAATCGCTCTTCCACCAGAAACAATAATACTTGCTTCAGTGAGATCGGGGCGTTCACTAGAGCCTTTGCGAACTTCTACCACTTTAGCCGTAATTTTTGAAGCATCAAAACTACAAGAGAATTTTTCTACTGAAGGTTGAGCGTTGGCATCGGCAACTTCGGATGGGCGCACATTAGGACGTAGGGTGATAAAAGTTGTTGCAGCATTGGAAACGGCTTGTTTAGAACATTTGCCAAGATACATTGGAATATCGGCAACAATCGTTTCTCCTTCTAGTTGAAAACCGACAACGTCTGTTAACATGGCTCCGCTATTACGAATGGCGAGGCGCGGAAAAAAATCTCTTCCCGTTGGAGACCCAGGACCAACTACAATCGTATAACCATTCTTTTTTATGATTTGATCGAGAGCTTGAATTGTGGGTTCACCTTGATATGTGTTTGTTTCGGGAGCGTCTACAACATAAATTTTAGATGCTCCAAAAGTAGCGAGAGTTTTAGCGTGTTGTTCACACCCTTCGCCTAACAAAACAGCGTGAATGTTTTCTGTTTTGCCACCCATCATTTTTCTCGCTTCTGCGAGAGTTTCGCCAGAAGTAGATTTTAATTTCCCATTTCTAACTTCTGCATACACAAGAACTTTATGAGACATAATAATAACCTCTTATATTTTTATAAAACTTTTGCTTCAGAACGTAATAACTTTGCCACTTCAACAACCATTTCTTCAACGGGTTTGCCTTTAAAGATTTTTCCAGGTGCTTTTTCAGGGGGAAGTTTATAATTACGAACTTCTACTTTTGCTTTTTCGGTTATAAGTTCAGAAGCTTTTTTTTCTGCAATTGGTTTTTTCTTCGCTTTCATAATTCCTGGCAAAGAAGGGAAACGGGGATCATTTAAGTTTTGATGTGGTGCGATTAAAATAGGGAGTTGCGCTTCATATACTTCAACAACTCCGCCTTCAACATCGCGTGCGCCACGGAAGGATTTGCCTTCATTTTGCCAATCTATTTTAGAAATGTTTACTAAACTTGGCATTCCTGAAAATTCAGCAACCATAGGCCCTACATTTCCTGCGCCTTCATCTGTTGTATTTAACCCTGCAAAAACGAGATCGGGTTTTTCTTCGATGACAACTTTTGAAATAGCTAAAGCTACAGAATAGGAGTCAAGAACTCCGCTATATCCTTCTGTGTTTATCCAAACACCACGGTCGATTCCCATAGCGAGTGCCTTACGGATGGTTTCTTGTGCGCGCGCTGGACCAACGCTGACAACAATACTTTCGCCTTTAAATTTTTCTTGCGTGCGAATGGCTTCTTCCATTGCGTATTCATCACAAGGATTCACCATATATTTAAAATCAGATTCATCGATCGATTTTCCACCAGCAGCAATTTTGACCACTGTTTCGGTATCTGGAACGTGTTTTGCAAGCACAAGAATTTTCATTTTAGTCCTCCGGAGAAGGATTGATTGTTAATCAAATAAAAAAAACACCACTAAGTCAGAATGAGATTACTAATTCTAGATAGGGTGTCAATTAGGAGAAAGATTCTTGGTATGCAATTCAGATTATTTATTTCTGTTTATTTAGTGTTTCCTTTTTATGCAAACATGGCGACTACGTGATTCTCCAAGACTTTCTGTTTCAAAACCAGATTCAGTAATAAGTGAATGTTGATGGCGTCTTATAAAAGAGTTTTGGGGAGCTAAGCTTAGCTCAGGAATATTCTTATTTTTAATCATTTTTTGAATAGCTGTACGTGCTTCTTCAAGAGCCTCTTCAAGATGTTGCTGTTGTTTTTGATCGGCAGCAGATGAGTTTAATTGAAATGAATTTCCATTGAAAGAAGGTGCTGTATTTTCTTTAAGACTTTTTTCTTTATGTATTAATTTAGGAGTTGCATCTTCTGTTACTACTTTTTCTTTATGCACTGGTTTAGAATGAGTTTCTTCTTTATGATTTTTTTCTTTATGAGAAAATTTTATATTTGAGGTGGAATGAGATGATTTTTTATCATCAAATTTTTGATCTCTTTTGTCTTTATCATTTTTTGATTTATTATTTCTTTCGTTACGTTTTGCAAAGCGCTCTTCACGTTCACGATCAAATAGTTCTTTAAATTGTTTGTGATAAGCAGCGCCACAAGGAGGTCTTACATTCCAGTCAATCGCTTCTTGAGTTGTTTCTTTAGTTGTGTACTTCCACAAAACGTAAGATTGAATTAAATTAAAATAAGAACCAAATGTTTTTTTTGTAAAAGATGAAATTAAACTCCAAATTTCTTGAATATATTGTGAGTCCATTGTTTCATTAGCTTCAGACAATAATGGAAACAAAGAATAAGTCTCTTTATTTTCGTTATTATTATTTAAATAAGCTTCGTACTTTTGTATAGCTGTCAATATATTTTTGCTACTCACTGCTTTTGGAAGAGCGTTTCCAGATAAATTTGGAAGCTTATGCCCAGTGAATTCAAGTAATAAATAGTCAAGATCAGCAAAAAGGGCAGCAATGGAATGTGAAAACCATGAAATATTTTCGATATCTACATTTTCATTGCGTTGAAAGTTAGGCAAAATATGAAAATGATGCGCTATAATTTCGCTAAGAAGTGTTTTAAATGATGAAAAATCAAGGTTTTTTGGAGTAGTCCAGGTTTTTGTTAAGAATGGTTCAAATCTTAAATGAGAATTGAACTCGCCATTGGCTTTCGAACGCGCTTCAAATGCTTGATTCACTGCATATATAAAAGCATCAGGGTTAATAGATAGTTTAGTAAGTTCAGTCACAGTAAAAAGTCCTATATAGAGTTAAGTGAAAGGCAAGTAATCGCCTTCCAATTGGAATAGTATAGCGGTCTTGCGAAAGTAGGACTACATCCTTATCGAAAGGGATAAACCTTAACGAAAGAAAAGTCACTAATGAATTTGGATACCCATCAAAAAAGGAACACTGCGGCTCGTTTGAAGTTTCTTCGTGAAAAACTATCTCAAGTCCCTCAAAAGCCAGGGGTCTATTTACATAAAGGATATGATGGCGAAATTCTTTATGTTGGAAAAGCGAAGAATTTGATTTCACGCTTAAAAAGTTATTTTACAGGTCTTGAAAATCATACTCCGAAAACAAGAGCATTGGTAGCCAAGATATTCGACTTTGAAGTGATCGTTACAGAAAATGAATATGAATCGCTATTACTTGAAAATAATTTAATAAAACACAATCAACCCAATTATAATATTTTATTGCGCGATGATAAAACATATCCATATATAAAAATTGATATCAATGAAAAATGGCCAAGAGTTACCATAGTAAGAAGAAGAAAAAAAGATGGGGCTCTTTATTTTGGACCATTTACGATTAGTGGCCAAGTTCAGCAGCTCATGAATGTAATAAATCGGTTTTTTCCATTGGTGAAATGCAGTCCGACTGTTTTTAAAACGGTGAGCAGACCTTGCAATTATTATGATATTAAAAGATGCCTTGCTCCTTGTAAGTTGGACGTTAAAAAAGAAGAATATCATGATCATTTAAATAGTGTAATTGCTATTTTAAATTCAAAATACAAAGATATTTCAAAAAAAATAAAAGAGGAAATGTTAAAAGCTGCTGAAGATATGAAATTTGAAAAAGCGGCCTTATTAAGGGATCAAATTAAAGCATTGGAATCTTTAACATCGAATCAATCTGTAACTTTAGATGTCGATATTGAATTAGATATTTTTGGCTCTTACTGGAATGAAGAACTTGCTACTTTTTATGTGACAAATATTCGAGATGGAAAAGTGGTTGGAGGAAATTCCTATTTAATACGACATTTAACAGAGGAGCCTTCAGAAGAAGGAATTTTAGATAATAAGAAAATAGAACAAGAAAGAATTTTTACTTCGTTTATTTGTCAATACTATGAAAATAAAACTGTCCCAGAAAGTGTTTTATTTGAAAATGCAATAAATATTATTTCTCATTCTACTTATGAAATGATAAATTCTTTTTTAATAAACAAAAAACAAGATAATTTAAATAATAAAAAAACATTATTTTATTTAAAAAGAGAAGTTTATGTAAAATCAATTAAACACGAAAATAAAAATTTGACGAATAAAATTAAAGATCTTATTTATCATTCAAATCAAAATGCAGAAAATAAATTTATTGAACAAAATAAAATGGATGAAAACAGCAACCAAATGACAATGGCTTTGCAAAGTTTTTTAAATCTAAATTCCATTCCTTCTTTAATTGAGTGTTACGATATTTCAACCTTTCAAGGTGCTGAAACAGTTGCATCTCAGGTTGTCTTTAAAAATGCAAAACCATTTAAAAGTGGCTATAAAAAATATATTATTAAAGAAACAGTTGGAAAAGCAGATGATTTCGCCAGTCTAAGAGAAGTCATACGCCGTCGTTTTAAAGACAAGGAAAAAGTAATTTACCCAGACCTTTTAATTTTAGATGGAGGGACTCCTCAAGTTCGTGAAGTTGGTTGGGTTTTAAAATCGTTAGGCCTTGGGCATTTGCCATTTATTGGAATTGCAAAATCAAGGGGAGAATCTAATTTTACGTCTTCGCAAATTGTAAATTCTTTTGAACGTTTAGTTGTTCCAAAGAGAAATTCGGATGGAGATGTCTTGCCAGAAGAAGAGCCCGAAACAAAAATATTAAAACAAGGGTCCTTTGAATTTAAACTTGTTACTCAATTGAGAGATGAAGCACATCGTTTTGCCATTACTTTTCATAGACAAAGAAGAGATAAATCTTCTATGAAATCCATATTATTAGAAATAAAAGGTTTGGGACTAAAAAGAAGAAAAAAATTAATAGATATCTACCCTAACTTAAAAGATATTGCACAATCTCCATTAATTGAAGTTTCAGAAAAAACAAATATCCCTTTAAATATAATTCAAGAAATTGTTAAAAAAATAAAAGAACAAAATTCTTAATTTAAAAAATAAAATAATCCAATATAAAAATTTTTAATGTTTCCTATTTTATGAAATTAAGAATAATTTATTTTATTTTGTCTTTATACAAATAGTTGGTTGTTTCACCTTGCACTGACAAAAATATTTATTTGCCAAAGCGGCATTTGAATAAATTGATAGAAGAAAAAGAAAACTTATAATTTTGATTTTAGGAAGCATAAAAACCTCACCGTATTTTAAATATTATTTTTTATGGTAGACAAAGGTAAATTATTTTAATATAAAATAATTGTCAAATATTTTTAAAAAAAATTAGAATCTATATTCTATACTACTAGAATTTATTTCTGGCGAGTCTTTTTTTTTATGAGTTTATGTCATTTAATTAGTACATATTGAACATAAGTTACAAAAAGGGCAATTTAAATTTAAAAGTTATTTGTCTATTTGAAACAAATTTTGTTCTTTGCTGTATAATAGAGTCCAGCATATAATATGATTAAATTAACAAAACATGATTAACTGATATTATCGTTTTAGTTCGGCTTAACAACCATCGAACGAAATTCTTCCATTGTACTTCCAGGATCAACAATATAGTAAGTAATAAAATCACCAAAATTTTCTCTAAAAGATTCTACAATAAGGTATTTCATTTCATCAAACATTTCTGTTGTAATATTATATTTAAAATGTAGAGATGCGATATTATTTACTGTTTCTTGAGTTAATTCACTATTAAAATAATCTATAAAAAAAGGAGCTTGTCTTCTAATTATAGCTTCTCTATATTCATGATTATTTTCAGGAAAAAAACCTTCATTTTTCATTATAACTGATTTTTCTGCAAGTAAATCATAAAGACTTCCTAGTGTTTTCTTCATTCCTGCTTCATTTTGTAGAATAACATTCATGTAAAATTGTTTTCCCCATCTTACATAAGCAAGATCATTTTCACCAGGGATTTGGATTTCTCCTTTATAAGTTGTATTTTGAGAATAGGTATTTGGAAAAGCAAAAGAATTTACAGAAGTTGCTAATAAAGAAGTGGATAATAAAGTTATAATGCATTTTTTCATAAATCCTCCATATATTTTAAAAATATTTTATTTAATGAAACCATTACTTTTCATGTAGCATTTTATTTAAGTTATTCAACGAGAGAGCAAGATTTATATCAAATAGGCAAATAAAATTTTAATTTTGTACTGCCTTTATTTAAGAACAGGATCAAGTTAAAAAGTATAGAATGAATCTCTGGCTAATTTTATTTTTTTGAAAAAAATCTATTTCAAATATCAAAGCGAAATCATCTGATTCAGGTTTGTAGGACACGACACTACGTAGTATGAAACTTTAGAGAATTGTTTGATGAAAGGCAAGGTGCGATCAGAAATGTTTTATTCTTATTGCAGCAGATATGACAATTCCTCTATTACAGAAATCAATTCTTTTTCTTGCTCTTCATTTGAGGCATTCATTAAATAAACATACGAAGTATTGCTCTCTTTTAAATATTTCATTTCGGCTAAAAAACCATCGGTCATACCGGAATGGCTAAATTCGTTAAATGCATTGGTGTATATGCCTAAACCGTAACCGTCTTTTATAAAATAATCGGTTATTTTTTGAGGCATTGGTTTAGATGGATCGATTTTTTTTCATAATAATTAAAACTTAACAATTGTTTTATTTGATAAGGCGATAATAGCAAATGATTGTCTTCAGAAAATAAACTTCTTATAAAGGTATTTAAATTAGATGAAGTGGAAATAATAGAGCCTGGCCCACTTGCAATAGATAGTGTGTTATTTATGGTTTCTTTACCTAAAAGCTCTTTATCATAATAATTATAACCATTCATAATATGCTTCTGTTTGTTTTTAGGAATTTCATTTTTTGGCAAATGATTTATATAGTATGTCTTTTCTAAATTTAATTTCTCGATAATTCGTTTGTGAATTTCATAGGATAATGAATTGTGAGTGACATATTCAAATATTTTTTTTGCTAATACATAATTTGTATTGGAATAATAAAAATGGGAGCCTGGTGTAAATAAAAGAGCGTTATTTTGAATAGAATTTAATATTTCATCTGTGGAGATTTCTAAGGATAAATTATGGTGCGCCAAGATAAGTGCGTAAGAACCAGTGAGTGCGAATCTCACCCACGTAAAGATTAGCCATCAGCGTGGAAGTAAGCAGTGCGATT
>NZ_JBIPMD010000105.1:0-10439 GCF_044369315.1 Silvanigrella sp. | reverse complement strand
ATACCCGAGTCAATATCTTTTTGTTTACTAAAATTAAAGTAAACAGCCATTCTCAAATGATATCTTTTTAAATTTTCTTTGTTAGATAACCATTGAAACGTTTCTTCAAGCCATAATGCTTTTTTACTTGCATTAAAAGTATTTTTTACTTTAGCAGAAGTGCCAAATTCGCAAATTCCTAAGGGTTTATTTGATAAAGCGTTCATTCTTAACATGGGCTCTTCAAATATTTCAAAGAAGGATTTCCAAGGTCCATGCCCTCCCCAATTATAACCATCCAGACCTAACCATTCTGTATAATCATCACCAGGATAATAATTTTCAAATGGCTGTGTATTTAAATCTACGCAATTTGGTGAAAAAATAAATAAAACTTGTTCTTTATTGAATCCAAAATTACGTAAATATTTATAAACATAATGCCACATTTTTATAAATTCTTCTGGGTTTGAATACACCCTATAATGAATATTCATTTCATGTGCAAAACGAATAAATATTTTTGGATTTCCATAAATAGGACTAGGTTTCGCATTCTTTAAATATTCTTTTATAGAATGACAACAACGTGACAAATAATTATCAAATATACCAGTATAAATTCTTTTACACATATCAACAGGTGTTTTTTCAATTGCTCCTGTTGATGGGTACCAACTTAACAAAGGAATTCTTCCTGAATTCCAAAGATTTAATGGAATTGTGTAAAAAAGGGGAATGACCATATCATATGGAGTTGATCTATAATCAAACATGGAAAAAAAATGGAAAATATCATGTTTATGTCCAACATAATCTTCAAATTTATTCAATTCATTTAGATAATTAATTTTATAACTCATTTCATTGCAAATACCGGTTAACAAATTCATATTTTGATCATCTAAAGAATTTGCGTTCAAATTTATAAACTTTGAGGCTTGATAAAAAGCTCCAAATAATAGCATTGATTTTAATATTTTTCTTCTATTCATTTCAAATTCCAATTTCATATTACTAAACACAAATATCTTAAAATAATAAAATAAATTATTATTTTATAACAAAAATATGAAATGACATTATTTGTTTATTTTTTCAATCAATTTTATAAATTAAATTTATTTTAATAGTAAATTAAATTACTTATACATTTAAAGTTACAAAGATGTTTTTTAGTTTTTAAAAAAACATTTATCTAAAATTTAGATAATTATAATTTGTATTTTATTTTTATAGATATATTTATTCTATAAAAATTATTATTTATTTTAAGATAATCAATTTCCTATTATATATTCTATCCTATTTTAATATTATATTAATCAATTCTTAATTACCTTTATTTTACAATAAAACTCTAAAAGATCTCTTTCGATTGTTATTTTTCTTTTTTATCAAAGAAAACTATCAATATAATCAAATATTAATTACTTATTAGGAGTATAAAATATGTCAATTTTAATTTCCGCAATTGCCGGTTTAAATTTAGCATCTTCTAATGTAACAACTCAAGGAAGTGAGTTTCATGTAATTACAGAGCAAGAAAGAAAGACTTTTCAAATAAATGATATTCAATTAAAAAATGCAGTTTCTAGAGCCTTTGGGCAAGCACCAACAGATGCTTTTGTAAAAAGTTCTGATTCGTGGCCAAGCAAAAATTGGGTTGATTTATATTCAAGATATAACTGGCCTCAAGTAACCACAGTACTCGAAGTACAAAATGCAAAAATAATAGATATTTCTTCAAAACCTGTGATAATTGCATCTCGATTTTTTCAAAACAAATCTACAAAACCAGCAACATTTACAGCAAATATTACTGAAAACGTAGCAAATACAATAGAAAGCAATTGGAACTCTTCGCAATCTATTACGACGGGTTTGTCGTTCACTGAAAAAGTCGAAATTGGAATTGAGGGTGTTGGTAAAGGTGGATTTGAATCGACTCAATCCTTCAGTATGACAGATACTTGGGGTAAAGGCGGAGCCTCTAGTCATTCCACAACGGTGGGCTCGTCTTCAGGACTTTCCATTCCTTTAAACCCCGGAGAAGCTGTGACAGCACAACTCATTGCCACACGTGGTTCTATGAAAGTAAGAGTTCAATATAAAGTTTACTTAACAGGAGCAACTGCAATTAACTATGAACGCAGCTATCAGGGACGCCACTTTTGGGCCCTTCCAATCCAAAATGTAATGAGTTCTGCAGGAATTCCAAATTATCAAATTGTGACACAAGATATTGAAGTCGGCTATTATTCGGATGCATCTGTTATTGTACAAGATAGCTATGGCGTGACAAAAGCATTTGTACCTGCTGTTGTCTCTCAATAATTTCTTAAATAAGCGGGTATTTCTATATCCATTTCAAAATGAAATTTTAATTTAAATTTACATTCATAATTATGTTCACCTTTAACAAGAATATCAAACTCCTCATTTGATATTTCTTTTATCGAGTGAACATAATCGTTTAATTGACAATGCACTTCTACATATAATTCAGCAGCACTCGCTACATTTCTTGAAAAGACAGTGACATCCTCAATCCAAAGATCTTTTTTTAATAAATCTTGTTTAAATACTTGAAAGTAAAAGCCTCTATCCATGCTGTCCTTATTCATAATCTTTGATTTTCCGCCCTTTGCGAACGCTAAAAGGTAAATTTTATTTTTTAAAAGTGAAGTTTATCCTTAAGCAAAAGAATCTGTCTTCTTTCGAAGGAGTATACGGCCCACCTCTTATTTTGCAACTAAGACAATGATTTCTATCGTTGCCAAAGGAATACAACCTGAGGTAAAGCCTAATGTCATGGGATAATGATCCCCAATTACTCTAGGAGCCTTTCCATGTTGCAAACAAATAAAGAAGTGAGAGTTCGAATTGCCCCAAGCCCAACTGGCGACCCCCATATTGGAACAGCTTATATTGCCTTATTCAATTATGTATTTACAAAAAAAAATAATGGAAAATTTATTATCCGCATTGAAGATACCGATCAAAAAAGATACCGCTCCGATAGTGAAGCGATGATCCTAGATGCCCTAAAATGGGTAGGTATTCAATGGGACGAAGGCCCTGATATTGGTGGTCCCTATGCCCCTTATAAACAAAGTGAAAGAAAAGAAATATATAGAGAATATGCGGAATCTCTAATTCATAAGGGACATGCTTACCGTTGTTTTTGTTCAACACAAAGATTAGATATTTTAAGAAAATCACAACAAGCACAAAAATTACCTCCTGGTTATGATCGTTTATGTCGTGACCTTCCTCAACAAGATGTCGAACAAAAACTTGCCGAAGGAATTCCTCATGTCATTCGTATGAAAATGCCGACAATAGGCAAAACATCTTTTAGAGATACATTACGAGGCAATATTGAATTTGATAATGATGGTGTTGATGATCAAGTCTTGCTAAAAACAGATGGATTTCCAACCTATCATCTTGCCGTTGTTGTAGATGATAATTTAATGAAAATCACTCATGTTATTCGTGGAGAAGAATGGATTTCTTCTACTCCAAAACACATTATGCTTTATGAAATGTTTGGCTGGGATAAACCAGAGTTTTGTCACCTTCCTTTGTTACGTAATGCAGATAAATCAAAAATATCAAAACGGAAAAATCCTACTTCAATAAATTATTATAGACGTAAAGGAATTTTACCTGAAACCCTTAGAAACTTTTTAGCTCTAATGGGATGGAACTTTGGGGATAATGTTGAAAAATTTACCACACAAGAAATGATTGAAGGGTTTACTTGGGAAAGAATGACTCTTGGTGGTCCTGTATTTGATCTTAAAAAACTATCTTGGTTAAATGGGCAATATTTAAAATTAGAAAGTAACGAAAAATGGCTTTCTCATTTAAAAAATGTCGTTTTTAATGATGACTATTTATTAAAAATAATTCCACTTATTAAAGAGCGCGTTGAAAAATTTGAAGATTTTATAGACAATACGTCTTTCTTTTTTCAAGGTGATTTAAATTATGCAAATGCTCCTCTTGTTCCAAAAGGAAGAACTGCTGCAGAAATCGCTGGGTTTTTAAATGACCTTGTTCTTAAACTTGATATTTGTGAAAATTGGAATCACAATGAAATACATCAAATTTTTAATCAGTATTTAACTGAAAAGGAATTAAAGCCTAAAGATGTATTTATGCCTATGAGAGTTGCTGTAACAGGAAGTAAAGAAACACCACCACTTTTTGAATGCATCGAAGTTTTAGGAAAAGATATTTTACAAAGAAGAGTACGACTTGCAATTGATTTTTTAAAAACAATGAAAGAGTAAATTGAGAATGCACAACCTTAAAAGTCAAATTATCCATCGTTACCTTCCTAATGGAATGGAGGTTTATCTTCACCCATCGGATTTTGCTCCTATAGTTTCCATTCAAGTTTTAGTGAAAGCAGGCTCTATCGACGAAGATGATAAAGAAATTCAAGAGGGGGGCATTGCTCACGTATTGGAACATATGCTTTTTAAAGGTACAAAAAAATATCCGAATACAGGACAAATTGCTTCTACAGTTGAATTTGAAGGCGGCGATATCAACGCCTATACCACATTTGATCACACAAATTATCATCTTACTGCGCCCTCTTCTTTTGCATTAAAAGGGGCGGAATTATTATTAGATGTTGTTCAAAATAGCTTGTTAGACAAAGAAGAACTTGAAAGAGAACTCGAAGTTATTATTGAAGAAATAAAACGCAGTCGTGACAATCCCAATGCCGTCGTATCACACAATCTGTTTTCTCTCTTTTATGAGGGAACAAGAATGGCAAAACCCGTCATAGGGGATCAATCTGTCGTCGAAAATTTTAAAAGAGAACAAGTTCATCATTTTTATAAAAAATGGTATATCCCAAATAATATTATTTTTATTGCCACTGGTGATTTTAATAATGAGGAAATGTGGGAACATCTTTCAAAACTTTCAGAAGAATTTTTACCCCAAACGGTTCCTCAACGGGAAAGACCACCTCTTCCTATTAATGAATCCCAAAAACAACCAACAGCAAAAATTGAAAGAGGAGCTTGGCAAGAAGCGCGCGTTCAAATCGCAACCACAGCTCCTACTTTAGAAAGCCACGACATGCCTGTATGGGATGTTTTTGCTTCTATTTTAGGTGAAGCCGATTCTTCGCGTTTAACTCGTATTTTACGAGACGAACTTCAGCTTATCACAAGCATTGATTGTTCTTGTTATACTCCAAAATACCCAACAGGCCTTTTAGGAATTGGATTTTTTGGAATGGCAAAAAATGCCATGCACGCTTTAAAAATTATTGTTCAAGAAATACGCCGTTTGGCTGAAGTTCCACCAACTAGAGAAGAATTAACACGGGTGCTAAATACATTAAAAGCACAACGTATTTATTCGCGTGAAAGTATGGACGGTATTTCGCGCTGTGCAGGAATGAGCTTACAAACTTCTCAAAAATTAGAATTTGAAAATTTGTATATGGAATCTGTTTCTAAAGTGACAACAGAACAAATTCGTTTAACAGCACAAAAAGTAATGACTCAACTTGAGGCTGGAAATTTTCATATTTCCGTTGCTCTTGCTAAAGAATCTCTCCCCGAAATTACTGAAAAAGATTTTATAGATTCTGTTTTTCATGCTGTAAAAATGACCCATCATAATGAAGAGCCATTAGAGGCCAGTTTACAAAAAAGCAATAGCCCAAATTACTCTAAGGAAAGTTGGATTTCTCTTTATGACAGAAAGACATCCGAACTTAATTCCGATGTAAAACAAATTAAAATCCAACTCCCTTTTGGTAAAACGTTAAAAATCAATTATCGACTTTCAAAAAGACTTCCCGTAACAAGCGGTATGCTTTTACTAAAAGGTGGTCTTATGAATGAGCCAAAAGATAAAAACGGGGTTAGTGGGCTCATGGCGAGCATGTTAACGAGAGGCACTCAAAGACAAAATTATAGAAAATTCATTGAAGAACTTGAAGACAATGCTTCCAGTATTAGTGCTTTTTCTTCTCGTGATCTTTTTGGGATGCGTTTTGATTCCATTAGCGAAAATAGTTTAAGAACAGCTCAAATGCTTTTGGATTGTTTCTTTAGACCTGAGTTTTCTCAATCCGAATGGCAAAGAACATATAAAGAAACAATTGAAGTCTTAATTGCTCAAAAGGATAGCCCAGCAGCTCGACTGGCAAGAGTTTCACAACCTTTATTGTTTCCAAATCACCCCTATGCCCTTTCAGGCATTGGTTCCGAAAAATCTTTAGAAAACGTAACAAAAGAAGATGCTCAAGAATTTTGGTCACAACTTTTTCATGCGAAAGAATTTGTTTTTTCAGTAGCAGGTGATTTTGATTTACGTTCCTTTGTGAATTTAATTGAATCTGAATTTAAAACTTTCTTTGATTCTGAATATGAAAATAAATTACATGAAAAACAATTTGAACCTCAATTTCCTGTTCATAAAGATCCCCTAGTTGGATTCGATGAACTTGAAAGAGAACAAGCTCATATTACAGTTTCCTTTCGTTCCTACCCAATTTCAGATTCCAGAAGAACAGCCCTAGAACTTGGTGCAAATATATTAGCAGGCCAAGGCGGTAGATTATTTCTCGATTTAAGAGATAAAAAATCACTTGCCTATACTGTAAGTGCATCACAATCTCCTAATGTATTAGCAGGAGTTTTTACGGCCTATATTGCGACAGCTTCTCATAAAGTAAAAGAAGCCATTGAAGGAATGAAGCTTCATATTGAACGTTTGGCAGCGGAACCACCAACGGAAGATGAATTAAAACGTGCTCAAAGATCGGTCCTTGGATCCCAGAGTATAGAATCTCAACACCATAACTACCAAGCTTCTCAGCTGGCAATGAGTGATGTTTACGGACTTGAATTCGACAATTTTCTTCGTTTTTCCGAACGTGTCAATGCCGTTACTCCTGAAATGATAAGCAACGTGCTAAAATCTTTATTAAGTGAAAATCCTCCTATTATTTCGATTGTAGGACCTCGGGAAACTTGGATTCCAAATAATGATAATCCTGTTTTAAAATGGGATATAAATTAAAGAATCCCTTAGATTTATGAATTAAAAATAGAACTGTTTCCTACTTTTGCATTAAAGGAAAATTAAAAGTATGGATTTTAAGTTTTTCTTCGATCATTCTAAAGATGCTTTATTTTTAATTGATAGATCTGGCAAAATAAATTCTTCAAATCTTGTTTCACAAAAACATCATTTGACTGAAGGAAAAGATTTATTTTCACTTTTAGTTCCGAGCGAACGCGACAAAGTAACAGAAACAGTTTATAATTTAATAGATAACAAATCTAATGAAACTGTTTTAATAGAATTATCCTGTTTTCCAGAAATGCTTTCAAGATCTCGTTGGAAAATTTCATTTATTCCTGAATTAAATCAAACTGCATTTTGTTGTGAAGAATTATCTCAATATTCACCCGAAGATTTTTTATTACACACAGGTTTAATGAAAATTATTTTTGATAACGATCCTAACTTAATAGCAATTATAAATCGAGTAGGACAATACTTATTTGCAAATAAAGCTATCTATGAATTTGCAAACATCAAGACTCCTCAAAGCATAGAAGTCCTCAATCGTTTGTTAGAAGATAAAGAATTATGGCTTCCAGGTACGGAAGAAACTTCAGATACTTCCGAACTTAAAATATCCGAAATTGAATTAACAACAGATCCTGCCGGAAATGCGACGTGGTTTGAAAATATTAAAGTACCCATAAAAATGACTTTTGGCGAAGAGGTTACGTTAATTATTTCAAAAAATGTAACAAATTGGAAAATGTCTGAAAAAAGACTTGTTGATCATCAACAAGCTCTATTTCATTCCAATCGATTATCTTATTTAGGAGAAATGGCGGGACAAATTGCTCATGAAATTAATAACCCTTTGACTATTATTCTTGGCAATTCACAAATTATGAAAAAAAGCATAAAGGGTGAAGTGAGTGAAGAAAATGAAATGTTATTAAAATCAATTCAAAAAATTGAGACCATGGTAGAAAGAATTACAAAATTAATTAAAATGATGAGAACATTATCTAAACAAAATAATATTCTCCCTCAGTCTAAATCAAAAGTTTTTGACCTTGTGAGTTCAGTTATAAGCACATTAAATGATAAATTTAATGCCTATGAAATTGAAATCACAAAAAATACCAATAATTTAGAAAAAATAGAAATTCTTTGTTACCCTACAGAAATATCCCAGGTTATTTTAAATATATTGTTAAATTCAATTGACGCAATTATTCTTAGTAAAAGAACAGAAGCTAGAAAAATAGCTGTTAACTTAGAACAGAAAAAAAATGAAATATTAATTAAAATAACAAATAATGGAGATGAAATATCAAAAGATATTTCAGATAGAATTTTTGAACCTTTTTTTACAACAAAACCTGTTGGACATGGAACAGGGTTAGGTTTAAGTATTTCAAAAAGAATTATTGAACAACATCAAGGAAATATTAGCTTTGAAAGCAGTATAGAAAAAACAACGTTTATAATAACTTTACCTATTTGTGACTAATATTACCTTACTCTTGCAATCACACAACTTGTTGTTCCACCTAATCCCATACTTAATTTACCACAAACTAATCCATCTTCAGGTGCTGGAATTTCAACAACTTTATCTAATAATAAATTTCGATTTAAAGAAGAAATTTTAGGATTCACATTTGCGGGATTGATTCCAGAAGGTAACAATTGATAAGTATTTTTATCTGTCTTTTTTGTTCCTAAAAGTTGAGCTGTAAGTTCCCAACCTCCACCAACAGACATGCCGTGTCCAAATATTCCTTTACGCGCCGAAATATAAGCCGATTTTGGAGCAAATTCTTCTATTAAATTAAATTCATTCCAATCCCCTGGTGTTCCTGTAGCATGCATATCCCAGAGATTGATTTTAGAAGGACTGATATCTGCATTTTCAAAGGCTCTTCGGATAGCAAGCTTTGGACCTTCTTTTGAAGGTGTGATGATATGTTCAGCATCACTACTAACTCCCGCCCCTAAAATTTCAACGGAAAGAGGTTCAATTTCAAATTTTTTCATAGCGTCTTCAGCAGCAATAATCCAAGTACATGCTCCACCAGAAATATGAGTGCCTCTTAAATCGCAAAATGGAACTCCGTGAGATTCTCCTAAAACAGCCAATCGTCCGTTGTAGAATGCAGAGATCAATTCATTAGAAGGATTGGCGTCGGTTGCGCCAATAATAGCAAGATCTGTTCGTCCTGATTGAATTTCTAGCAACGCATTGTCAATCATGGTTCCAAAAGAAGCACATGCTCCTGCAAAACCTGTAGAAGTCCCATGCAAATTTAATACCATGGAAGCTTGAGCTGCAGACACATTAGGAACATTCCATAATAAATTAGGCGATGTGCTTTCCCAAGGAGGCGTAGGGGCGCGGTATTTATCTAAAAGAATCTTACGTGCTTTTGTTTTTGAGCGAATTAAAGCCAATTTTGCAGCATCGATATCAATACCAACAACAGGGAGTACTTCAATTTCTTTTAATTCTGTTAAATATTTTTGATATAAGTCGGATTGGTCTATCCAATAAGCATTCCAAACTTTTAAAGATTCGTATCGTTCAAAAGAATCCACGGGAAAGGTGTTTGGATTTACGGGTGCGTTTTTATCTTTGGATTCTCCGTTTAAATGGGCTTTGCATTTTTCATTTCGAACAGGATCCGCCCAAAAAGAATTCCATTGAAAAAATCCAGCATCGGTTTCTCTTGCGGCTTTACAAATGACAGGCAAATCGGCAAGACCATTTGCATACTGGATTGTAAGACGTGGATCGAGAAGTTTAATAGCTCTCTCTAAACCAGGTCTTGAGTTTATGGCGTCAATTAAACTCCCCATAGAATACTTTACCAGATCACCACTTTTTTCATTCAAAAGAGTGAATCTTTTAGGGCCATGACGCTCTTCAAGCCAATTTTTATATTTGAAAAAATCAAATTTAGGAATTCCCGCTAAAAATAAACTTGAAAGAGATTTTTTCAAAGATAAGGAGGATTCCCCTTTTTCAACAATAGAAAGAAATTCATCCAAATTTGAAGCGCCAGGAGCGACTACTGAAGCAGCATAAAGAAAAACTTTCCTACGCTTAGAAGGAGAACTTGAATTTATAGTCATGCGACACTTCCTCTTTGGTTTAATAACAACCAGAAGTAAATAAACCAATATAACCTAGTTTAAAAGGGGAACACAAGGTATTTAACTATAACGAGCATTAAGTGACAAGGCTCCCTTTAAAAATCAAAATAATTTTGCATATTAAAATAACTTACACAAGTCAGTTTATTTTTTTGTAATGCTAAAATTTATGACATTTTTAAATGGGAAGCTATTAAAAAAACAAGACTGCGAAAGATATTAGAATCACTTTTTAATCGTTTCTT
>NZ_JBIPMD010000315.1:0-3133 GCF_044369315.1 Silvanigrella sp. | reverse complement strand
AAAAGTCTATTTTCCATCTCCATTTAAATCTCCTCCTCAAAAGGAGATTTAATTCTGGATTTATGCTTTGTAAAAATCACTTATTGGGAGGACACCTGGAGGAGATGCTTCAACATTAACTTGCTCAAATTAAATTATTTTTTATTTAATAACCAAGCTTGATGTATTTTCTCATTTCGAAAATCTTGAGGTAATGTTTTTTTAGTAATATTTTCAATATTAAAATTTTTTGAAAACTCATCATTATCAAATTTAAATGATCTTAAATTATTAGAAAAAATAATTGTTCCTTTATCGGAAAGAATTTTTTCACAATTTTTTAGAAGAGAAATATAATCACGTTGGATATCAAAACTTTCACTCATTTTTTTAGAGTTTGAAAAAGAAGGAGGATCGACAAAAATAAGCTCAAATTTTTTCAAATTCATATTTAAATTAGCAAGCCATTCAACTATATTTGCTCTAATAAATTCGTTATTGCTAATTGAGATTTCGTTTAATTTGAAGTTTGATTCCGCCCATTTTAAGTAGGTATTGCTCATATCAACCGTAGTCACACTTTTTGCATTTCCTAATGCAGCGGCAATGCTAACGGAGCCGGTATAGGCAAATAAGTTTAAAACATTTTTATCAAAAGAAAGTTTTTTTACAATTTGTCTGGTTTTTCTATGATCTAAAAATAAACCGCAGTCTAAATAGTCAGATAAATTAACTAAAAACTTCATTTCTCCTTCATTTACTACTCTGGTAACTCCTTTTTCATTTTCTCTTTCATATTGTGATAATCCTTTTTGTTTTTTTCGTACCTTTAAAAAGAAATCATTATCATTTAAGGCAAAAAACACCTTTAAATCTGAAATTACTTCTTCAAGTTGTAATTGATCCGCTATTTCATACTCATTTGATAGTTCCGAATTATTTTTAGATCTTTCATATTGATATAAAACAATAGCACCCGAATAAAAATCAACTGCAAAAGGATATTGAGGAATATCTTTATCATAAATTCTAAAAGCAGTAATATTCTCTCTTTTGCTCCATTTTTTTAGAAATAAATAATTTTTTTTTACACGGTTTATAAACATGGATTCCATTTTTTTTACCAACTTCATAAAGATCTTAAAATAGTATAAGCTCACCTTCTTCAATCATTACTTGAAGTTTTTCTGGCTCAACAGGTTCGTAATTGTCGTTGATTTCAAGACAAAATTCAACAAAAACGCAAGCTACTTTTTCATACAAAAATGGAATAACCAAAACGGGTGAAGAGCTTTTATAATCTAAAATATGATAAGGGTCAGATAATACAGAAGGAACTGCGATTTCGAAACTCATCCCTTTTTTCTTTAAAAACTGCTGTTTGGCTCTACCCATAATTTGGTTACAAAGTTCTCCGCACATATCAGAGATTCCAAGATTATCTGCAATTGCGTTTGGGCCGAGCATTTTATATAGAAA
Organism: Silvanigrella sp.; assembly: GCF_044369315.1. Classification (NCBI taxonomy): domain Bacteria; kingdom Pseudomonadati; phylum Bdellovibrionota; class Oligoflexia; order Silvanigrellales; family Silvanigrellaceae; genus Silvanigrella; species Silvanigrella sp. Next base: position 1,675 of record NZ_JBIPMD010000315.1, on the reverse strand, counting down.
AGAAGCTAATAGTTTTTTTGTTAAGTTAATAGACATTGAACCTTTGATTTGTGGGCTAGAAAGACCAATTACAGCACTTATTTCACTAAGGCTATCGTTCCCCGTTTTAAGAAACGGTCTTCCTGCAGCAATTGCTATATTTCCAATGGAATCAAAGATATGAATTGTAGACTCGAGAAATATTTTTAAAATTTCGGGCTCAAAAGCGCCATGGTCACCTTTATTTGGATTAATAGCATATTTAATTTTTTCAGATAATAATTTATAACGATATGGTTTAACAAAAATATGGTTAATTCCGAGTGAGCTGAATTTATTTAAGTCTTCTTTATTAGGAGATGATGTTGTCATGATTACATGTGTATTTGAGTGACTAGGATTCTTTAAAAATGAATTTACAATATCTACACAAGGCATTCCTTTATAATTTTGATCTACAATAATAATATCAAATTTATATTCTTTTAAAATATCGCTAAGAGCTTTAGAATTATCAAAAAAATAGGCTTCATGTCCATCTGCAACTAGAAAATGGTTTAAGTTTTCAATTGATTTTTGTGAAGAGTCTGCAACAAACAGCTTAGCCATATTATTTTCCAAGAGTATTATCCAATATTAAAAATAAGTCTCCTCTTTTAATTGAAAAATTATCAATTAATTATCAATTTTAGGTAATGCATATTCTTCAAATAAAGCCCAGCACCTCATATCTCTGCTATAAAATGCAAGCATAACTCCTACGTCGGACCAGTATTTGTATCTTGCATTCCAGTAAGTGTAATACCGCAAAAATAAATTTGAGGTTTTTCCGCTTACCAATGAGTCTGGTGTAGGTAAAAAATCATCTATAAAGTAACACTCCCCCGCCTGTTCTAATCTCAAGAAAGGTAAATTAACAGGACTTGGAGGTGGTCCGCGAACAACGGGTGGGGTGCTGCATCCATTTAGCAAAAGACTTAAAAGAGCTAAAAAGACAAATCTTTCTACTCTCATCTTTTTTGTGTATGTTATTAAACGCAGTTGCATTTAAACCCCTTTCCGCCTGCTTTAATAATCGGAAAGGTTTACAAATTGCTTAATTACAAGAAAAATAGCTTGTTTTGTTAATGACAATTTGCTGACTTTTATGAAAGGTGACAATGTCTCAGCTTTATACGCTTCCAGAAAGAAAAAAAAGAATTTTTATTGATGAGAAATTTAACCCTTTAGATAAAAATGATGTACGTCATTTATTAGCAAGGCTTTCGACAGAAATTCCTTTCGATTTTAAAAGTGCTGCAAATTGGTATGGTCTTTTTCATGAAGCCTCTTGCGCCATATCTGAAGCTCATACTATTTTAGAATTAAATTTAAGTTTTAATATTAATGACAATTTAGCTGAAAAAAAATTAGTTGAATTTGAAGAAGATATTTTATCTCAGTTATTGAATATAAGAAGTGAATTAATGGATACCTACATGACTTCACCTTGGCGCAATTCAATGCACTTATATGACAATGATAGAATTATTAAAGATTTAAATATTAGAAGAAAATATACTTCGTCAGCAATATCAAAGCTTCAAATTGAAGAAAATCAATTGATAAGAGATTATAAAAAATTTTCACACTCAGCTAAAACTTTATTTGAAGGAAGAACAACCCCTGTTTCTGTTGTGATAGGAAAATTAAATGA
>NZ_JBIPMD010000314.1:0-3137 GCF_044369315.1 Silvanigrella sp. | reverse complement strand
AATATATAGAGGTGTTTTATAATCGAATTCGTGCTCATTCTGCCCTTGATTATCATGCACCTTTAGAATATGAAGAAAATTATGAAATTTAATAGTCCACTTTTCGGGGATCATACCAGGCTCTGTAACACCCAAAGTTTTACATAGGGTATTCCTAATTATGATATATTCTTTTTTAGTAATTAAATTAAATCACTTTTTTCCTTTACCTACTTTATCCTTAAGTCCTTTCCAATACACTGGCTTTGCTTTAAGTGTTCTTCTAGTATTAAGAATAAATGCCGGCCTAGAAAGATGGTGGGAAGCCAGAAAACTTTGGGGCCAAATATTAAATCAAAGTAGAAATTTAGCAATAATTATTTCTTGTTATTGTAATAATAAAGAAAAAATAAATAAACTTTTAAATTATATTTCTTGTTGGCCATATGTTATAATGTCAAATCTAAGAAATCAGGAAATTCATCCCAAAGTATCTTCTTTATTAGAAAAAGAAGATTTTGAAAAAATTATTAAATCAGAGCATAAGCCAGCACTACTTGCTTTGAAAATAGATAGTCTAGTTAAAGAAATAAGAGATTTTGGATTAGATAATTACAGCTACAATCAAGCACAGAACGAAAGATTTTTATTACTTGATGCAGTAGGAGCATGTGAAAGAATTTCAAGTACACCCATACCATTTGTATTAGCAATAAAAATAAGAAGATTTATACTTTTATTTTTAGTTTTATTGCCATTTTGCTTAAGTGATAAAAATGAGTTTTATACATCATTTATTTGTGTTTTAGTTGCATATCCACTTTTATCATTAGATGAAATTGGAATTCAATTACAAAACCCTTTTTCTATTAAAAGTTTAAGTTGTTTACCTATAGAAGAAATATGTCAAAAAATTTGTGATAATATTTTAAAAATTAAAGATTTTAATGATTAATAAATATTTCTTTAAAATAATGAATCACAATAAAATCTCTTATACAAGAAAATATTTCTTAGCAGTATTTATTGCAGATTCAACAGCCCCTTCAATATAACCATAGTTATTATAGCTGGTGTGTTCTCCAATAAAAAACAATCTATTGTTCAGTTCTGGTTCATTAAAATTTCCATATATCGTTGTCATTTGGCCTTTTAAAGGGAAACTATAGGAACCATGTGTGTATTTATCTTCGATCCAATATTTTTCAACAAATTTATTATTATAAAACGTTTTTGAATTTGGCCAAACTTTATTATAAAATTCTAATGTTTCTTTAATAAGGTTTTTATTTATTTTTTTTCCAAAATTACCACCAAACCAAGTATTTAACGCACCCATATTTCCTTTTTGAAATTGGGTCGGCTCCCAAAAACAGCCTCCAAGCTCATCGGTTGCGAATCTTTTTAAAAGCTTAGGTTCAGAAGTTTCATTTGCCCAAAAACGATTTTCAAAATTTAATATTAATTTTCCATTTGAACCAAAACCAAGTTCTTTTATATTTTTTAATTTTATTGGATTTAATTCTAATTTATCAAAACCTTCTACTTTTCTTAATGCACCTAACGGAATTGCCATAACAATTTTTTTTGCTTTAATTTCTTTTGTACCAAATGGAGTAATAAATGTTAGTAAAAAATACGTTACTTTATCAGAAATTCTTATTAAATCATATCCCATATTAATTTTAATTTTATTTGACAAACGCACTTTTAAAGTTTCAATTAGCTTTATATTTCCACCATCAATAGAATATTTTTCATCTAATCCGCTATATATTGTAAATTTTTCTTCACTTGAAAAGTCAGTAGGAAATACTTGGAGAAAAACAATTGAACTAATTTCACTCATATCAGGACCCATGAGAGCGCTATATGCTTTATTAAGGATATGAATAAACCAAGGTTCAATATCTTTAGCATATTTTTCAAGATATTCAGATGCGGAAAGATTATCAAATTCTTTCCAAGCGTCTTGATTTGTTTTATAGTCAGGCCAGTTTACTTCATTATTATTTGTGTATTTATCTAATATTTTTTTATTAATAATACCTAATTTTTTAGCTTCTTGAAATATTTCTAATTTCGATTTTTTTTCATTATGTGCAAAATAAATATCTTTAGAAATATTATCATGAATATTATCTTCAATTAATTTTAAATTAAGTTCTTTGCATAATTTTAACGTATATAACTGATCACTATTAATATGTTCTCCACCTAGTTCAACATGTTGGTGATCTGAATTAAAATTTAAAATTGTTTGAATTCTTCCACCTAACCTAGAATTGTTAGATTCAAACATTTGAATATTCATTTTTTGATTTTTAAGTAAGTAGCAAAAAGTGAGACCAGAAACTCCAGATCCTACAACGGCAATATCTAAATAATTATCTGAAATTGCAGAAATTCTTGAATTAAAAAATAAGCCTGAACTTAAAATTGTAGTATTTTTTAAAAAATCTCTTCTTGAGTTTTTAACCACCATTATTTAAATTCCTTTTTAGTTCTTTAAAAATAATAATATTTAATAAAAATAACGGGGCACCCAAAATAAAATATAAAACATATCGTATTGCTTATACAAGACCTACTCTATTTTTTAATTCATAAAAACAATTTGATAAAAACATAAATAATAATTTATTTTATTCAAATATAAAAAAACCCGCAATAAAAATATTTTTATTGCGGGTTTTAAATAAAACTTTTTAAAATGAATTTAAAAAGAAATTACATCATTCCTGGGTATCCACCGCCAGCTGGCATTGGAGCTGCTTTGTCGTCTTTTGGACGCTCTGCAATCATACACTCTGTTGTAAGTAACAACGAAGCAACAGATGCTGCGTTTTGCAATGCAGAACGAGTTACTTTAGTTGGGTCGATAATACCACATGCAACCATGTCTTCATAACGCTCTTCTTTTGCATTAAAGCCAAAATTTGCAGATGTATTTTCACGAACTTTGTTAAGAACAACGGATGGCTCTTGGCCACCATTTGCAACGATTTGACGAAGTGGCTCTTCAGAAGCACGAGCGATAATATCAATACCAAAACGCTCATCATTTGTTGCTTTTGCACGTAAAGCTTCAAGAACTTTTTGCGCACGAATAAGAGCAACACCGCCCCCTGGAACAATTCCTTCTTCAACAGCAGCAC
>NZ_JBIPMD010000313.1:0-3146 GCF_044369315.1 Silvanigrella sp. | reverse complement strand
AATGGCTTCAATTAATTTGTTACCTTATTAATCGCACTGCTTACTTCCACGCTGATGGCTAATCTTTACGTGGGTGAGATTCGCACTCACTGGTTCTTACGCACTTATCTTGGCGCACCATAATGAAATCCTTTTATTACTTAAAGTTATATGAAATAGAAGCGGTGCCTTCTAATCCAGAGGTATTTGTTGCTAAATCGCTAGAATCATTTGAAAAAACAAGTTGATAAGCAGCTCCTAAAGAGAATTTAAAACTTTCTGAAATATTAAATTCTGCTAATGCGGTAGGCTTTAGCGACCAGTAATAAAGAACTAAACTTTTTGGTACTTTAGAGTTGGTATTATCTGTTCCGTAGGCCTGCCCAGCACCACCATAAATTTTGAATTTAGGATGAATAACCGATGAAGCAAATGGAACAACAGCGAGTGCGTTACCGCAGTACCAAAAATTATCAATTAATTTTTTTTGTTTATCATCTATAAAAAAGTTTTGAAAAGTAGAACTACAAAACATAGAAGTTTGAAAATAATGATTTAGCTCAATACCAACTTCAGTCGTTGTTGGGAATAAATTTTGACCTAGAACTTGTTTATAGCTAATGCTTTGATTCGCAAAAATATGAAAACTATCGTAATCTGTATTTTTAGATATATCTGTTACAAGATTTTGTTGAATATAAATATCGTTATTAGGCGGTATTTGATAAGCATTTATTTCCATTTATTTCTCCGAATCTTGTAAGTAATTAAATCCTAAGTTGAAAAAACTTACCTTTAAATCTTTGTATGGATTTATTTGAACAGGATAAGTATTTAAATTATTCGTTAATCTATTAAATAAAAAAGCACCTACTGCACTTGAATTTACATCAATTAAATACGATGATTGCAAAGAGTCTGGGGTGATTTCAAAGCGATAAATTTGCATATCATTTGATTTTTTCAGCGTTTTAATTGTTTGCGTATTTGTAAACCAATCTTTCACCGTTATTGAAGAAATTTGTGAAAATAATTCAGGTTTGTAAATAATAACAATTTCAGTGAGAATAGATGAATTGTTATTTGCTTCTCTTTGTGTATTTATTTGCACTGAGCAAATTCTTCCAAAAATTCGATCAAATATTCCTCCAGGTTTATTAGGAGGATTAGAATTAGGAGGAGGAGAGTTTGGGGAAGATTTTCCATTTGGATTATCGCTATCTTTAGGAATAAACTCCTTGACGGTATTCCCTGTTTCTTTAGCTGTATTTGCTGAAGATGTCGCAGTATCAACATTACCTTTAATTGAGTCAATCCCTGAAGTATCACTCGCATTTGGGGTGTCAGCTAAACTAGTGCAGTTAATTGAAAATAAAAATACGATAGGAGTTAAAGTGCGCAATATTTTAGCAGATTTTTTTTTTTAATATGTAGGTTTAGCAAGCTAATCTCCACTAGATAATTAAATAAACTCAGCTATATACACAGACTCATGTAAAAATTAGCTTAAAGAAGCTCCTTTTAAAAGAAGCTCAAGGTAACTATAGTTATAAATTTATAATTTATCAAGATGAATATTTCATGTTTAAATTTAATTTATCTCGTATTAATATAATATATATAGTAATTACATCAGCTTAAATGGTGATCATCATTTTTAGGGGTTAGCCTTAAAATATATTAAAAATATCTTGATACATATAATTTATCAAGATAGTTTCGAATAATGTTTGTTTCTTTGTGATTGACTCTGGAATTCCTTTAATATCAGTAGGTTTCTTTTAAACAAATTGCAATTAAATAATTCAAGGGGGTAAAGTGCTGAAATTTAAGCAATTTGTGAAAAATATTTTAAGTAACATTTCAATTACAAAAAAATTAAATATCCACTCTTTTAAACGTTATTTTAGATCAATATTAATATGGATTTTTATATTATATATTATCATTGGTGGATTGAGTTTAATTTCTAAAAAATACCGTATAGATGGATTTATAAATTATTCTCAGTCTTATATTATGAAAAAATCACTTCTACAAAAAGAAAAGTTAATTCCTTTATTGATTAAAAATATAAATTCCTCCTCTGGAAAAAATTTGTCAGAATTATCTAAAGAAATTTATAATTTAGATGAAAGTTCTGTTTTTTTGTTTTTTAACGAAAAAGAAGGATTTTTAGCTACTCCTTTTGGAGTGAAAAAGAATTTACTAAAATATAAAAAATTAAAGTATTTAAATGAAAATAATTCGACAGATTTAATATTACAAAATTCTGCTGAAATAGGATTAAATATTTTATATCCTGATACTTATTTTATTTCAAAAAAAATAATAATAAATTCTGAAAATATTACAGTAATTATTGGAGCAAAAAAATCGGCATTTCAATATTTTAGTGATGATTTGTTAAAAAAGTCATTACATATTGATTTTATTGTAATTCTTGTTTTTTTTGTACTCTATGTTTTGATAACAATTTTTGCTATTACTCCTGTGTTTATATTTTTAAAGAAATTTAATTTAAATAGTCTTAATTCTTGTATGTTTAAATCAAATAAAATTTTTGAATTTAATCATATAAGACGCATGAGACTGACATTATTGAAGTCTTTTAGAAAACTTGAAAAATTTGAAGCAGAAAAACTTGAAATGATGAATTCTTTGATACGTCATCAAAATGATATTGATACGGGCAAAGTTGTTTCTCAAATTATCCATGATCTTAAAAGTCCTTTATCTGTTTTTGAAGAGCTTCTACATGATAAAAAAGCTATAAACAATGAAGAAGTTTATAGAAAATCGAATTTAGCTTTAATCAAATTACACTCTTTAATAGAAAGTATTCGAGATCCTAAAAATGAAAAACTTTTAAATAAAAAAAATGATATTTTTGATTTTAATAAATTAGTTTCTGAAATAAGTTGGTTTGCTCAAAAAAGAAATTCTAAAATGATCGTTTCACCATCTTTAACAACTCCTATTATTTTCTGTGATCATGGAAAACTTGAGAGATGTTTACAAAATTTAATTAGGAACGCTATTTATTTTTGCAATTCATATTGCCTAGTGGATTGGAAAATAAATAATAATGGTGAACTTTATATTGAAGTTATTGATGATGGAGAAGGAATTTCTTCAGATATTCAGGATAAAATATTTGATTGGCG
>NZ_JBIPMD010000104.1:0-10511 GCF_044369315.1 Silvanigrella sp. | reverse complement strand
CATCTCTGGGAGCCGGATGTGGGAAAACTACAAGTCCGGTTCTGCAGGGGTTTCATGGCAATGAATTACTTTATTTGAAAGGAAATAAAAGTCATGTCTCTACCTACCAATTAAATCCGGATCTTTTTTCCACTTATTCACCCGATTTTTTAATGATTGCATTTCCTTTTTCAACTGCGTCATCTAAAGCAACTTTTGCAGTCATTTTATCTGATAACATAGATTCAAAATTTGCTTCAATAATATTTCGAATATTTGGTAAACCTACGATTCGTAATCCTTTAGAATTATTTGTTGGAGATTTATTATTTAATTCAGAAATGGCTACTTCATATCCCGAATTCTCTTTATAAAAACCACTTTGTTTTGTAAAATTATATGAGGCATTTGTTACGGGTAAATAACCACTAGATTGATGCCATTTTGCCATAACTTCAGGCTTACTTAAATAAGAAATAAATATGGCTGCTGCTTTTTGTTTTTCTTTTGAAATACCATTAAATACCCAAAGACTCGCGCCACCAATAATTGTATTTTGTGGAGCTCCTTCAACACTTTCATAATAAGGTAATTGAGCAACTCCAAAATTAACTTTAGCTTCTTTTACATCACCATATGAGCCTGTAGAATCTAAGTAAATTCCACACTTTTGAGTTGTAAATGCCATTTCTGCTTCTGTTGTTCTACCATAATAAGTAAAGTAACCTTCTTTATTTGCTTTTTGAATATTTTCCCAATGTTTAACTTGTAACTTTGAATTAAAAAGTAATTTTGGTTTTGTAGATTCCATACCATTATTATTTGAAGCATACGGAACATTGTGCCAAGCACTAAAATTTTCAAGTTGGATCCATGCGGGCCATGTAGTCGTAAATCCACATACAGCAGAGTTTGTTTTTTTAATTTTTTCAGCAAATTTAAAAAGTTCATTCCATGTTTTAGGAGGTGTATTTTGATCAAGCCCTGCTTTTTTAAATATTGTTTTATTATAATACAATACTGGAGAAGAGCTGTTTAATGGAAATGAGATTAAAGTGTCTCCTTGGCTATAATAACCTTTTACTGCTGGAATAATGTCGTGGGTATCTAAGGTAACATTGTTTTCACTCATTAAAGTCGAAACAGGAATAATTGCTCCTTTTGCAGCTATCATGGTCGCTGTTCCTACTTCATATACTTGGATCAAATCAGGTTGTTTTTTTGCTCGATATGCGGCAATACCAGCCATCATTGTTTCTTGATATGTTCCTTTTCGAACAGCATTCACATGATACTCTTTTTGTGAGCTATTAAAATCATTGACAATTGCATTTAAATATTCTGCAGTAATTCCAGAAAAACCATGCCAAAATTGGACTTCTGTTTTAGGTAATGCCTCAGTTGAATATATTAAACCTATTGCTGAACTTAAAGTAACTAAATTAATTATTTTCATTTTTATTACTCCTTCCAAGGAAAATCGGTAAATATTGCGGTAACACCCATATCAAATAATTCGTTCGCTCTTTTTTGATCATTAACTGTATATGTAAGTAAAGGATAACCCTCATTTTTTATATCATTAATCATGTTTTTATTCACTATTTCGTGATCAATATGTATGGTTTTTGCTTGAACCTCTAATGCTATTTTCTTCCAATCGTGAGGGAGTGTCTCAAATAAAGCTCCAATAATCAAATTTGGATCGACTTTTTTTGCGGCCACAAGAGATTCCATACTGAAACTAGATACTAATGGCGGCGGAAGATTTATAGGCCATTTGTTTTTAATTTCATTGGCAATAGCTATGGCAGTTCTTTTTTCTCTTGTAGGGCAAGGCTTGATTTCAATATTTGCACCTAAGTTTAATTCACTTAAAAGCAAAAATGTTTCTTCTAAAGTTGGAATTTTTTCATTAGTAAATGAGGAATGAAAATATGATCCTGCATCAAGATTTTTTATTTCGGACCACTTCGATTTTATAATAGCACCTTTGCCATTTGTTGTTCTATCGAGATCATCATCATGCATAATAATAAGGACACCATCTTCGGTTTCTTTTACATCGAACTCAACCCATGTAGCACCAAGTTCTTTTGCTTTGCGAAAAGAAACTAAAGTATTTTCTGGTGCAAGTCCTTTTGCTCCTCTATGGCCAATTATTCTGGGAATTTTTGTGCTTGTTAACATTTTTACTCCTTTTACAGTTCATTGACATGAATTGATATTCTGGCATATAGTAAAGTGATTTTTAAATTTTACAAGTTTACTTTTATTTAAAATACTTTCTTTAATAGTATGGAATCTTAATTTTGAATCAGTTATGATTTTGATCTGTGAGTTACCTTATAAGGTATATAAAGTAAGAAAGTAATTTTCATGAAAATATTTTACAGTTCTCTCCAAAAAAAACATGTCATTAAAAAAGAAGTTTATAATGGAAAAGCACACCCTTATAATGATAAGGTGAGCCGCATAGATTCCATATTAAAAGCATTTAAACAAGTTGGTCATTATGAAATTATTGTGCCCGAAATTTTACCTTATGACGCATTAACCACAGTTCATGATGAAGATTATCTTCATTTTTTGGAGTCCTCTCAAAATTTAAAAAATGATGAAATTATTTGTCCTTACGTGTTTCCTTGCGATAGTCGTATTCCAAGACATGAACCTTTTATTCCAAAACGTGCCGGTTATTATTGTTTTGATGCAGGTACTTCTTTAATGAATAACACTTGGAATGCTGCTGTTGCTTCTGCAAGTGCTGCTTATTCTGCTGCTTTACACACCAAAAAAACAGGAGAAGCGACTTATGCATTATGCCGCCCTCCAGGACATCATGCTTCAAAAAATATGTTTGGAGGTTATTGTTACTTAAATAATGCGGCTATTATTGCAAAATATTTATCAAAATCGGGAAGTGTCATGATTGTGGATTTTGATTATCATCACGGCAATGGGACTCAAAGTATTTTTTATGATTCCTCTGAAGTTTTTTATTTTAGCATTCATGCACATCCTTTAGTTGGATATCCTTACTTTACAGGATTTGAAACCGAAATTGGAATAGATGATGGCGTGAGTTATAATTTAAATGTTCCTTTAATGCCATTGTCTTCACCTAATGAATATTTTAAAGCTCTTTTAAATGGAATAAATAAAGCTTTTAAGGCTATGGAACCTGACTATTTAATATTATCGGCTGGTTTTGACATTGAAGCAGGTGATCCCATTGGTCACTTTAATATTAGTATTGCCGATTTTCAAAAATTAGGTCGTGAGTTTCGTAAATTAAATAAAAAGACAATTATTCTGCAAGAAGGTGGCTATTTAGTAAGTGAACTTGGAGTAAATGTAGAAAGTTTTTTAAATGGGTTTGAGTATTGAAAATTTATTCTGCTAATGCAACTGCGGTTGCAATTCCTATCGCTGCAAAGCCAACAGGGTTACTTGCTATCACAATATAGCCAACTATAGCAGCCACAACAAGAGCTCTGCCTAAATATACATTTAAATCATTTTCTTTTTTAACGAGTACAATTCTGTTTTGCATATCTTCATTAGATTTTTTATATAGCAAATGATTAGGATAAACATTTACATACCAAAAAGAAAATGGAACTTTATCTAATACATGTGAAAATTTGGTCATATGTAATTCAGTGTGATGATCATTTAAAAAGTCTTTAATACTATTAATTTTCTTAGCGTTTAGATCAAATTTATTTTTTCTTGCTAATAACATATTTAAATTTTTAACATGAGTTTCATCATAATAACCCATTAGTGTAATTGTTTCCGATTTTGTAACTGGTGCCGTGAAGGTAACGTCTTCATCTTTAATTTGAGGATATTTTGGATTTGGCCTTTTAACCTTTTTTTTATTTTTCTTTTGTTTTGGAACGTTTACTAATTTTTCCCCAGGTTTTGTTTTATGTTGGTAATCTTTTTGTAGTTTATTCATATATTCAATTAAAATCATATACTTAAGTGAATTGTTAAGCAGGTCATGATCAAAAGGATTTTTTTTCTTTCTGTTTGGTTTTTTATCTTTATCTTTTTGTATTTCATTGAACGGAAAATAATATACTGTAAGGCTTGCCGAAACTTCCTCTAAACCAATTTTTACACTTTCTCCATTGTATTTTTCTTTATATATTTTTTTAATAATTTTTTCACTTGTTTCTTTTGTTAATTCTTCACCAAAAACTTTGTCAATTTCAAATGCTCCTGAAAATACTAAAATGGGACCAATAGGAATAGAAGCTTTTAAATCAACTTTTATATCTAAAGGACCAAAGGGTGAATCTAATTTTGCACTTTTATCATCTAAAATAGTTGATAATTTATTTGAATAACCTATGCTGGGTAGTTTTGATGTTTTATCTATCTCAACTTTAATTGATCCAAAAGTAACAGATGCGCTTGGGTTCGTAATATCAGGAGAAACTTTATATGTAATGGTTGAAAAAAATTCTTTGGCGACATCTGGCAAAGAATTAAATTCATTTACAAAAGCAGAAATATCTTTTTTTATTTCAATTTCATTCGTGTTTTTATCTTTTGTTTTTATAGTGTGTGTATAACCTATAGAAGAGGGAGCGGTACTTTCTTTTTGAACACTAAGTTTTCCAAAATTAAAAACAAGTTTATAATGAATTTTTCCCATTTTTTTTATTTTTAATTCACCAGTTTGGTGTTCTAGTCCTTTTAAGTCTATTGATAGTTTTCCAAAAACATCTTTTAAGGTTTTATTATCCTCACCTTTAGCTACTTTTTTATTATCTATTTTATTATCTTCTGATAAATAATTATTATAGGAATATGTCCGAATTTGAGAATGAAAATAGGACATGCGTATACTATCTAATAGCCACTTGTCCTCTTTATCATACCATTCATGAACTTCGTGTTTTAATGGTAAATATATTGTTGTATTTGGGTATAACAGTAATGGAGAAAGTATTGATATTTGAGATAAATGGACAGGGTAAATATTATTAAGCCATATATAAGGCCAATACTTACTCTCGTTATATTCTTTAAATGAGATATCCCAAAGAGTATCTCCTTTTTTAATTAAATAGGGTTTTCCAAGTGAAATTCTATTTTTAAATTGTATATTTTTATGCATTCTAAAAGGATAGTTTCTATTTTCCATATTTGACATTACCTTTTTGATTTATTAAAAATTTAAAAATTGTTAATTTAAACAATTTGGAGGATTAGTTTTATGTATAAAATAAAAAATAGCAATTTGATTTACTATGCCCTAATAATATTTATTATAGTAGGTGTATACATAATTTTTAGGGACAACAATAATACAATAAAACAACCCAATTCCGAAAATAGAATAAAAGGTAGCATAAAGACGTTAGAAGCCGATATGCTTATTAATACAGCTAACGAAGAGAAAGATTTATTGGTAGCGGAAAATTTATATAAATTAGCTTTAAGTAAGTTACCAGAAGAAAGACATTGGCAAGTATACGTTAATTTAGGACATACTTATTTAGATCATAAAGAATATAAAAAAGCAGAAGAAAATTTAACAAAGGCTATAAAATTAAACCCAAATTGTGATTCATGTTATCAAAAAAGAGGTGTAGTATATAGTGAATTAAATGAGATTGATAAATCATTAAGTGATTATAATAAATCAATTAGTCTTAGACCAAATGAATTTACATATTTTAATCGTCATTTATTGTATAACTCATTTTTCAATGATAAAAATAAATCAATAGAAGATCTTAAATCAGCAATAAAAATGAATAAAAAATATATTAAAGCTTATATACCATTAATTATGTATTATTCGAATAATAATAAATTTAAAGAAAGTCATGAATATTTAAACCTATTAAAAAATAATATAAATGAGAAAGATATTAAAAATAATACAATTCATCTTTTTTTAGAATCATTCTTAAATTACCGTGAAGACAAAATGGAGCGATTTTTTAATGGAATAAATAAAGTATGTGGAGTAAATTCAGAATATATTAAAAATAAAAATGAATCAATGTTATCTGAAATATTTCTTAGTGTTTATTTTATAGCAGCAACAGAATATATCAAATCTCAAAAATTCAATGAGGGATTAAAAATATTAGAATATTCACTTGAAATAGCAAAAGTTAATGAAGATAAAATTACAGAAAATAAAATATTAAAAGACATTTTTTTTGTTAAAAGTTTAATAAAAAATAAAGATTATTACTATCACTATGTAGATGGAGATTTTGAAATTAATAAATGAGTTTAAAAAAAGAAAAAATAAATTTATCTTACTATGCCCTAATCATTTTTATTATAGTAGGTGTATTCCTAATTTTTAGGTACAATAATAATACAATAAAACAACCCAATTCCGAAAATAGAATAAAAGGTAGTATAAAAACTCTAGAAGCCGATATGCTAATCAATACAGCTAACGAAGAGAAAGATTTATTGGTAGCAGAAAATTTATATAAATTAGCATTAAGTAAGTTACCAGAAGACAGGCATTGGCAAGTTTATGAAAATTTAGGACATACTTATTTAGAACATAAAGAATATAAAAAAGCAGAAGAAAATTTAACAAAAGCTATAAAATTAAATCCAAATTGTGATTCCTGTTATCAAAAAAGAGGTGTAGTATATAGTGTATTAAATGAGATTGATAAATCATTAAGTGATTATAATAAATCCATTAGTCTTAAGCCAAATGAAATTACATATTTTAATAGATATTTAATATATAATAGATATTTAAAAGACAAAAAAAAAGAAATTGAAGATCTTAAATCAGCAATAAAAATAAATAAAAATTATATTAAAGCATATATTCCTTTAATAATGCATTATTCTAACATAAATAATTTTCAAGAGAATCATGCTTTAATGAAATATTTAAAAAACATTATAAGTAATCATGATAATAAAAATATAGCAACATACCATATATTAGAATCTTTTTTAAATTATCGTGAAGATAAAATGGAAGAATTTTTTAAATCACTAAATTTAGCCTCTGAAAAGCATTCCGAATATATAAAGAAAAATAAGAAATCCATTCTTTTTGAAACTTTTTTTGAAGTTTATTTGATCGGCTTAGATGAATATTTAAAAATTAATAAATTTAATGAAGCATTAAAAATTTTAGAATATTCACTAGAATTATCTGAAATTAATAATAGAAAAATATTAGAGAATAAAATATTAAAAGACATTGTTTTTGTAAAAAATTTAATAAAAAATAAAAATTATTCTTATCATTATGTAAAAGAGGATTTTGAAATTAATAAATGAGTTTAAAAAAAGAAAAAATAAATTTATCTTACTATGCCCTAATCATATTTATTATAGTAGGTGTATTCCTAATTTTTAGGGACAATAATAATACAATAAAACAACCCAATTCCGAAAATAGAATAAAAGGTAGTATAAAGACGTTAGAAGCCGATATGCTAATTAATGCAGCTAATGAAGAGAAAGATTTATTGGTAGCAGAAAATTTATATAAATTAGCATTAAGTAAATTACCAGAAGACAGGCATTGGCAAGTTTATGAAAATTTAGGACATACTTATTTAGATCATGATCATTTTAAAAAAGCAGAAGAAAATTTAACAAAAGCAATAAAATTAAATCCAAATTGTGATTCATGTTATCAAAAAAGAGGAGTAGTTTATGGTTTATTAAATGAGATTGATAAATCATTGAGTGATTATAATAAATCAATTAGTCTTAGACCAAATGAAATTACATATTTTAATCGTCATTTATTGCATGATTCATTTTATAATGATGAAAATAAATCAATAGAAGACCTTAAATCAGCAATAAAAGTGAATAAAAAATATGTTACTGCTTATTTGCCATTAATCATGCGTTATTCTAATGCAGATAATTTTAAAGAAAGCCGTGAATATTTAAGTCTGTTAAAAAATAATATTAATAAAAATGATATTAAAAGTAATACAATTTACCTTTTTTTAGAATCATTTTTAAATTACCGTGAAGATAAAATGGATCAATTTTTTAATGGAATAAATAAAGTATGCGAAATAAATTCAGAATATATTAAAAATAAAAATGAAACAATATCATCTAAAATATTTCTTAGTGTTTACTTTATAGCAGCAACAGAATATATAAAATCTCAAAAATTCAATGAGGGATTAAAAATATTAGAATATTCACTTGAAATAGCAAAAGTTAAAAAAGATAAAATTACAGAAGATAAAATATTAAAAGACATTATTTTTGTTAAAAGTTTAATAAAAAATAAAGATTATTCCTATCACTATGTAAAAGAGGACTTAGAAATTAATAAATGAGTTTAAAAAATGAAAAAATAAATTTATTTTACTATGCCCTAATCATTTTTATTATAGTAGGTGTATTCCTAATTTTTAGGGACAATAATAATACAATAAAACAACCCAATTCCGAAAATAGAATAAAAGGTAGTATAAAGACGTTAGAAGCCGATATGCTTATTAATACAGCTAACGAAGAGAAAGATTTATTAGTAGCGGAAAGTTTATATAAATTAGCTTTAAGTAAGTTACCAGAAGAAAGACATTTGCAAGTTTATGTTAATTTAGGACATACTTATTTAGATC
The DNA here is from genome assembly GCF_044369315.1 of Silvanigrella sp. NCBI lineage: Bacteria > Pseudomonadati > Bdellovibrionota > Oligoflexia > Silvanigrellales > Silvanigrellaceae > Silvanigrella > Silvanigrella sp. Next base: position 1,914 of record NZ_JBIPMD010000104.1, on the reverse strand, counting down.
ATAAGGAATATAAAAAAGCAGAAGAAAATTTAACTAAGGCCATAAAATTAAATCCAAATTGTGATTTATGTTATCAAAAAAGAGGAATTGTTTATAGTAAATTAAAGGAATTTGATAAATCGTTACGTGATTATAATAAATCAATTAGTCTTAAACCAAATGAAATTACATATTATAATCGTCATTTATTGTATGATACATATTTAAATGATGAAAATAAATCAATAGAAGATCTTAAATCAGCAATAAAAACGAATAAAAAATATATTATTGCTTATATAACATTAATAATGAATTATTCAAATAATGATAATTTTGAAAAAAGTCATGAATATTTAAACCTATTAAAAAATAATATTAATAAAAATGATATTAAAAATAATACAATTCATCTTTTTTTAGAATCATTCTTAAATTACCGTGAAGACAAAATAGAAGAGTTTTTTAAAGGAATAAATAAAGTATGTGAAATAAATTCAGAATATATTAAGAAATATAATGAATCAATGTTATCTGAAATATTTCAAAGTGTTTACTTTATAGCGGCAAAAAAATATATCAAATTTCAAAAATTTAATGAGGGTTTAAAATTATTAGAATATTCACTTGAAATTGCAAAAGTAAATCAAGATAAAATTACAGAGAATAAAATATTAAAAGACATCGTTTTTGTTAAAAGTTTAATAAAAAATAAAGATTATTACTATCATTATGTAAAAGAGGATTTTGAAATTAATAAATGAGTTTAAAAAAAGAAAAAATAAATTTATCTTACTATGCCTTATAAATATTTAATTACAACTCTTATAAAAATCATCAGTCTTAGCATCGGTTAAATTGCCAGAGACGGCATAATGTACTTTTTTCCAATTAAATTTCTTAATTTTACAAAAGATGAGTAACTACAAGTTAGGCATATCAATTCTTTAAGCACTGTAAAGACATCGTAAAAAACATTTTCAGGATCATTAAAACGAATACTTTAGATATACTCGGGTATTTTGAGTCGCTCCATCATTTTGATTGCATTTAAAAATGGCTTTAGATTTGTTGCTCCCTCTTGATCAAACAGAAAAACAAATAAAAAGATTCTTAAAATAAAAATTTTTGAAGTATTATTTTCCTATCTAATAAAAATATAAAAAACTATATTTGCTTAATTTTATCTGAATTGTTCACAGATAAAATATTATTTTTTAAATTAAAATAATAACAGAATTATCTTTTTAAAATTTGATGGATTCAATTTTATTTAAATTTACTGAAATTATTATATTATATATAGACATGATTGCATTTTTTAAAATTTAAGCTTAAATGAAAAATTGTTTTTTTATTTTAAAAAAATTAAATTTTTTAATAGGAGCAATCATGATTAATAAAAATATATACTTATTATTAACTTCTTTTATTTTCTCACCAACTTTTGCTATAGATGCTAATTTATATAACAAAAATAGACAAAATATAAATACTCAAATACTATTCAGTGATTTTAAAGATGAACTTCCTTATGAGCTTTATCCATTAATTGATGATTTTGATATAATGTTTTATTCTGAATTAATTAGTACAAAAGATTCTAACTTTAATAATAAATTATTTGAAGAATATAATAAAGCTTATCAAGAAAGTACTAATTTAGAACTAATCAATAAATATAAAGAAATTTACAATAAATATAAAATGCCAGTTAAGAGTTGAGAAAGATATTGTGAAGATTGAAGAAATAGCTCCAATTTGTTAGTTAATTGTTGCTTAAAAAAAAGTAACAAAGGAGCTACCATTGGATTGGCAGAACCAACTCATCACCGTTTACCTTACTTCCTGCAAATTTTTTTCTCAACTTTCTCCATATATTTTTTTAAAAATAAGTCCTAATTCAAATCCCTCGTTTACTGATGAAGAAACCGT
>NZ_JBIPMD010000011.1:0-31947 GCF_044369315.1 Silvanigrella sp. | reverse complement strand
AACTCAAGAGAATATTGACTTTTAACTGATTTCTTCTTTAACATTGGACAACCCTTCTATATGAACGCCTAAGTTCATAGCATATTGTCCACCAAAAGGAATCACTTTACATCCTGATTTTGCTTATGAATATTTATTAGATAAACCAGGAAATTTGGAAGCTATAGAATGTGTAATTGTGGACTACTATTTTGATAATAGTGCTCAAAATATTTCTCAAATGAATTTTTTAGAAAAAATGAGAAGTTTAAATTATAAAAAACCAATTTTTGTCTCTACAAATGCCATATTTTTAAATAATGAGTTAGAAAATTTTGATGGTGTTATTAAAAAAGAACCTTATTCTTTGGCAAAATTAAAAGAAACTTATAGCAATGAATTTTAAAAAAATTCGGCAAAAAATATCTACCAATAAAGTCACAAATGAGAAATTATTACAGTATAAAATAAATTTTAATGATGTAATATTTATCTTGAACGCTAAAACAAATAGGAAATATTTATGCTAAAAAACGTTTATTCGCCTTTATCGGGTGGTGTTCTTCAAGAAAGACTTATGGAAATTATTTCAAATAATCTGGCTAATACAAATACAACAGCTTTTAAAGAAGATGAAATTTCGTTTCAAGCTCAAGAAGCAAATCCTTGGCCAAGTTACGCAACTCCACATCCGCCTGCTCCGTTTAAAACAAATATGCAAGAATTATGGCCTTTAAAAGGAAATGAAATGGCTTATGTTACTTTAAGCGAGATAAGAACAGCTCATACTCAAGGTCCCATGATTAAAACAGGGAATCCCTTAGATGTTGCTGTTCAGGGTGACGCCTTTTTTGAGGTTATGACTCCTTTTGGAGAAAGATTAACAAGAGATGGTGGCCTTAGTATAAGCAACGACGGAATATTAATAAATAAAAATGGCGCAGTTGTTCAGGGTGAGAATGGCGCGATAACAGGATTAAATGGAAAGGAGTTTAGTATTTTGCCTACAGGAGAAATTTATGTAGGTAAAAAATTTGTAGACAAACTAAAAATGATTTCATATAAGGATAATACATTGCTAGAAAGACTAGGGGAAAGCCTTTGGGTTCATAATGGTCCTCCCGAAAATTTAAAAGTACCTGTTGGCGAAATTACGCAAGGATATTTAGAAGGTAGTAATGTGAATCCAATGAGAAATTTAACAAATATGATAATTGCTCATAGAAGTTATGAAGCGCTCCAGAAAACTGTAAAATCTCAAGATGAAACAATGCAAAACGCAAATAAAATATCTGAAGTCCAGTAATCCCATAATTAATAATACTAAATATAAATTAATATACTAAATATTATTTTATATATTTAGTATTATAAGTGTTCGTTCTTGTTTAGAATTTAAAATAAATATATGGAATTAAAATTCTGGCTGTAAAAGTGTTGGTATTTTTTTGATTTTTATTATTATTATTATTGTATTTGTTGGAATACATCTATTTTTTTAGCTTAAAATATTAAATGTAATTTATGGTATGATAATTTGGACATTAAATATTTTATCATTTTTTAAATTAAAGTATCTATTAATATTCTTTATTGATATTAATAGATATCAGAAAAAACTAAGGAAAGTTCTTTCTTAATTTAATGAATTTAGTTATTATAAAATAAAAATCAAAAAATAAATAAACAATTAGAATTTATTTTAAGGAAGGAAATAATGATAAAGACCAAAAATAAAATTGAAATAGAAGGAGCATCTGTCGAATGTGCTTTGGATGCTATTTGTGGAAAGTGGAAGGGTGTCATTATCTATAATCTATTGAAATTTGAGGTTTTAAGATTTGGCGAGCTTCAAAAAAATTTAAAAAATAAAATTACCCAAAGAATGTTAACTATACAGCTTAGAGATTTAGAAGAGCAGGGAATTGTATCTAGAAACATTTATCCAACAATCCCGCCCAAAGTTGAATATTTTTTGACTGAAAAAGGAAAAACTTTAGCAGTTATTATTCAAAACTTGAATGAATGGGGCTCAAAATATTATTAGAACGATATTTTTCAGTGATTCCAATTTTTTAAATTGCTAATCTCATATTTCACTTCTCAAATTTAAGAATTCTATACTTCTATTTTTTTAAATTCAAACCACAAATTCGATAATTTTAAAATTGATGACATAAAAAGATAATTTATTTTCGCTGCTTGAAATATATTTAGATTTAAGTTAAAAATTGATTATTTAATTGATTTTGGAAGGTGCTAATGAAACTACATATGTTAAAATTGATGACCTACCCAGTTACTTCTTTGTTAAGTTCCGTTCTTTTTATAAATTCATCATATGGACAGCAAGATATTGCACAAGCTCAAAAGAGTAATTCGAATCAGGTCAATTCCGCTACAAATTCGCAACCTATCCTTACGCTCGAAGCAGCGATGAATATGGCTGAAACTTATTCTTTTACAGCAAAAATGTCTTTACAAGACTATTATTCTACGGAAGCAAAAGAAGATGCCGCTTTCCGGGGAATGTTACCTACAATTTCAGCCTCTGCAAATTATATGATGAATAGTAGCGATGTAAATCCGTTAGTTGGTACTACTGCTGGAAAAACATATGGTTTTCCAGATACAACAACTTCAACAACAACATTAACATTATCTCAGCCACTAATTGGTCTTTTTTCCATGTACAACTCTGTTCAACAATCTTCTGCTTTAACCAGAGCGGCATTGCAAAATCGTGTACAAAGTAGAATTGATGCTCGTTTTTATGGTGCACAAGCTTATATAAATTTACAAAAAGCAGATCAATTATTAAAAGCAGCGAAATCGGCAATGGAAGTCTCTGAAAAACAATTAAATGATGGCAATGCACAGTTTAATGCCGGTAAATTAACAAACGCAGATCTTTTGAAATTTAAATTAGATTTTGAAAATTCAAAAACTAGCGTGATTCAAGCTCAAACAACTTATAAAGTTGCTTTAATTACTCTTTCTGAAGCAATTGGTGTTAAGAATAGTTCTGCTATTTCTGTAGCAAGCAGTGAAAAATCGGTTTGGGAAATGAAGTCTCAAAAACTTCCAAGTCTAGAAAATATTTTAGCTCCAAGTATATCTCAAAGAAGAGATATTCTTGCTGGCAAAGAAAATGTTGATGCTGCTTATTATGGAAAAGTTCAAAAGTATAGCAATTATTTGCCAACGTTAAATCTTGTTGCCACTTATACTCGAAATTTTAACGCAAGTGATATTACGACATCAGAGAAAACATATTATTCTTCTGATATTCAAGATCAAATGTCTTATGGTTTACAATTTTCTTGGGTGATTTTAGACTGGGGCGTTCGCCAAGCTCAAATTAGCGATGCTATAGCGTCTGAGCAAAAAGCGAAATATAATTTAGAAAATTTAAACTTAAATGCTCGAATTGATATTACGAATAGTTATCTTCAACTTCAAAATGCAATTCAAGTTTTAGACTCTGCAAAAGTATCTGTTCAATATGCTCAAGATGCTTATTCACAAATGAAAGCGCGGTTTGATAATGGTCAGGTAACTGCAACCGATCTTATTTCATCTGCGAATGATCAAACAACAGCGAGAGCTAATTTAGCAAATGCCAAAGGTTCTTTAGATCTTGCCTGGATAACTTTCCAAAAGAGCACAGGTGTTAAATTAACAACTTTAAATTAATCAATCATCTAAATCATGGGGCATAAAATCTCTTACGGCTCTGAAATTTTTATGCGGTCCATAGTGAATTAAATTTGTTAACTTGCTTGTATACAAACAAGCATAGGTTTCTACTTGAGCAGCAAATCGAGAATTTTGTCTACCTGTTTTCATTAATTCACCCCATATGGGGTGAAGTCCTAAATGATATGTTCTGATTTCTTTTTTTTCTAATTCTTTAATCTTTAATAAATCATAACCTACTTTTTTAATTTTTTTATCGAGAGTTTCATCTTTATCAATACCTTTTTTAATTTTATTTTCATGTTCTGCAATTTGAAGTCTTTCAAACTCATTTTCTAAATGGACTCTTTTTTTATTTAAAGAGTCACATAATGTATATTGATCTTTTGAGTTTTGAATTGCGGATATTTCTTTTTCGAGCTCTTCAATGACGAGCATCGTTCTCCAGCCTATCTCTTTTTTACTTCTTAATATGTCTCCATAAATGTGATCTCCAATATAAAGAATTTCAGAACCTACTTTTATTCCAAGAATATCGTAGAGTAGTTTAAAATGCCCTCCTTGAAATACTTTTGGCTCATTATTTTCATTTTTAGATAAATTTATGAGATCTATATTTTTTAGGTAACATGACTTTAAATCAACTGAGTATATTTGATTTTTAGAATTAAAAAAAGAAGGTTTTTGAGATCCTGTAATTACTAAATCAAAATAAGAAAGCCACTCAAAATTAAGTTCTTTTTTGGGGTTTCCGCATATATAGTTCATGACAACATTTGAGTAATCCCAAAGACTATTTGTTACGATAAATATTTTTCTTCCAGAGGCTTTTAAGTCTTTTAAAATGGAAACTAAATTTTTATCTCTTGTAATGTATTTTCCTGGATTTTCAGAAACTTTATATTTAATACTTCCATCTCTATGACATAAATCAATACATTTTCTTACGTCATTATAAATTTCTAGGTATGTTTTATTTAATAATTTATCTGTTTTATCTTTATAGTCTACTAATTGTATGAATAAAAAAGCTTCTGCTAAAGAAAAAAGAGTATCAATTAAGGCAAAGTTTGGTTCTTCATAAATAATTACGTTTTCAACATCATATAATTTACGGCGTTCTTCACGATTTAATTCTTTAAAACCATGGAAGGCAACCTTAACGTAACGGTGGCGATCCATTTTTAGGACATTACCTCTTATTTTATCAATTACAAGTCCTCGAATCATATACTTATGATCGAACTCCCAATTTAAAATTTCTTTTGAATATCCAATATCCACTAGTTTTTTGAGAGTTTCTTCGTAAGCTAATTTCTCGAAGGTTTCTGGTTTGTAAAGTGCGAGAGTATAATCCATATCAAAGCCAACTGCTTTAATTGATTTCATATTTAAAGTTCTATTACAAAAAATTCTTTCGCAAAATGGAATGTCAATTTTATCATCAGGGAACATAGATGGGAAATCTCCTACGATGGAAATAAAGAACCCCAATGAAAAAACTATCCTTACTAGGAATAATGTTTTCCAAAACGGTTCTTTATAAATTTATCATAAGAGATATCTTCTTGACGAATAAATCCTGTACCAGGTAATTGCTTATTCGCATGTAAATCTAACACAGCACAAATTCCTGCAGCTGTTGTGATTTGAATTGCTCCCCAATGTTCTTCGGCTATTTCAGAGTGGTATATTTTTTTTGCGAAACTTTTTTGTGTTAACTTATTGTCTTTTTGGCCATCTACGGTAACAAAAATAATAACAACATCTTGAGATGTATGAGGCAGAGAGCGCTCAAAAACTTTTTTTAGACCATCTCTGTCATCAATAAATTTTAAATCATGTAGAAGTGTTAAAAGAATATCTCTGTGTCCAGGATAACGTATCGATTTATAATCCATATGTCTTACTTTGTTTGTTAGGGACTCGGCTAAGGTACCTAATCCTCCAGAAGTATTAAAAGCTTCGTATTCTTCACCATCTAGACAAAGTCTTTCTTCCCCTTCGAGAGCGGGAACCAATTCTAATTTTCCATCGTGAATGACTTCGCACGGATTGCAATATTCATTTATTAATCCTTCCGTGCTCCAGGTAAGATTGTATTTTAAGCGGTTGTGTGGAAATAAAGGCAATGCACCAACCCGCATTTTAACAGAATGGATGGAATCAAATTGTTTTGCGAGATCATTTGCTACGATCGTTATAAATCCTGGGGCTAAACCACATTGAGGAATAAAAGCGCATCCCGCATTTTTTGCGAGTTCTTTAATAGCAGCTGTTGTTTTTACATCTTCCGTTAAATCGAGATAGTTTACTTTTAAATTTCGAGCAACTTCTGCAATTCCTTTGTTACAATAAAAGGGAGCACAACTTAAAACATAGTCTTTTCCTTGAAGAACTCTTTCTATGTCTTTTTGAGACATAAAATCAGCTTGATCATAATCCACATTTTTTAGAATTTGACCCGTTGATGAATAAGAAGCAGCTGTTTTTGCAGCATCTTTTCTGGAGTCTAAAACTGTAATATGGTAATCGTCCGATTGTGAGAGCATATTTACAACAAGCTTACCAATTTTTCCTGCACCAAAAACCGCGACATTTTTTTTTAAAGACATGGCTATACTCCTCTAAATTATTGATTGTCACTTGATCAGACCCATGTGACCTATGCTAACGGTAAGAGTGTATTTTTGTCATTACGAATGGAATTGGTCAAGGAGTTTAAAGATGAAAGAAGAACAGAATGAATTTAGAGGAAGTAATTTTCGTTTTTGGGATTCTTTGTCTGAGAATGAAAAAGCAGAACAAATTATGAAATCAAAAAGTAAAATTGGAGTACATTCCGAAATAGGAAAATTAAGGAAAGTTTTTTTGCATTCTCCAGGTCAAGAAGTAGAATTAATGACCCCAAGAAATGCTTCAGAGTTACTTTATAATGATATCATTTATTATAAAAATATTGTTGCAGGCCATGCTCAACTTAAATCTGTTTTATCATTAGTAAGCACAGTTTTAGAAGTATCTGAGTGTCTTGAAGAAGTGTTAGAAATTAGTCAAGCTCGTGAACAATTGTTAGATCAAATCTTAGCTTTTCAAGGATGTCCCGAATTAAAAACAGAATTGCAAACATTTTCTTCAAGTGATCTTGTTCAAACCCTTTTAACAGGTGTTACTTTAAAAAGAAATTCGTTAGAATCTTGGTTGTCTTCAAAAACTTTTTCTCTCGTTCCTCTTCCAAATATGTATTTCATGCGGGATACCAGTATGGTTGTAGGAAATAGAGTCATCGCTTCGAGAATGGCGAGTTCGGTTCGATATGCTGAATCCCTAATCATGCGAACAATTTATGAGTATCACCCCGAACTAAAAGGGCACGGCTTACTTTTAGATGCTGCATATGGTGAAGTTGATCCTAAATTTACAATTGAAGGTGGAGATATTTTAGTTATCAGTGATGACCTATTATTAATTGGAATCAGTGAAAGAACAACTCCAAAAGCTGTTGATGCCTTGGTAAACTCTTTAATTCGATCTAGAGCAGAAGATGGAAATCAAGAGCCATTTAATGTATTATGTGTTATATTGCCTAGAGAGAGAAGCACAATTCATCTTGATATGATTTTCACTGTTGCAAATAAAGAACAAGCTGTCGTTTATTCTCCATATGTTTTAGGTAGAGAAAGAGCTAGGGTAGTTCGTATTCGCGTAAAACCAGATGGAGATAAAAAATTTAAAGAAGTTGAAGATCTTATCTTAGGACTTAGAAGTGTTGGTGTTCGAATGGATCCCATCCCTTGCGGAGGTGATGAACCTCTTCATCAACAAAGGGAACAGTGGAACAGCGGAGCAAACCTTTTTTCTTTTGCACCAGGTAAAGTCATAAGTTACATTCATGAGCATACTTTAAGAGCATGTGAATCCGCTGGGTTTAAAATAATGTCTGCAAAAGATGTTATTAAACATCCTACATTATTGCAAAGTAACTATCCTCTGATTGTTACGGTAGAAGGTAGTGAGTTATCTAGAGGAGGAGGAGGACCTCGCTGTATGACTTGCCCTGTTTTAAGAGATTCCGTTTAATCTATATGTTCCCTTTGCAATGAACTCTATCTCAAGTCATAATTATTCGTGACGATATGATATTTGGATCAGAAGGGGTATAAAATAAATGCATGTTATGATTAAAAAAAAGAATATTTTAATATTTGGTATTTTAATATTAGTTCCTGTTACCCTTCTTCAAGTTTCTTGCTCTAGTAATACAATTTTAACAGAAAATCTCGAATTAACATTACCTGAGCAAAAACAGATGCTTTCTAGTATAAAACGGAAAAATGATAATTTTTATGTTTCTAATTTAAAAAACTATTCTCCTCCTAAGGAAAATCAGTTAATAGATGAAGCACAATTTCGTAACCTTAAGTTATATAATGAAAGTGCGAGAGTATTATCAGACTGGGTTTTAAGAAGTCTTTCTCAAAAAGAAAGAATTCAAATGTCTCGAAACTGCGATGCTTTAGTAGGAAGTTTTAAAAACCAATTTCCATTAAATGAACAAACTTTAGCATGTGCTGCTTGGTGGTTAGAAAAAAAGAACAATGATGAATCTTCTGCAGCAAGCCGATCAGCTTCTTCCTCAACAACATATGTTCGAAATTTATCAAGTAAACAAAAACAAGATTTACAAAATTATAAAGGCATGTCTTTTTCAGAAGCTTTTTCACAAATGGATCCTCCAACTCTTTCTCAAGCGCAACGTTTAGCAAATTCTGCTTTAGATTATGCTTCGGATTGTTCTTATTCTGGAGTTTCTTCAACATTAATTTTAAGACTAGAATCTTTTTTACCAAACAAATTTGTTTATCCAGCAATTGAAAAAATATATACAAAAATGCAAAAATGTTTGTTACCCGATGCGGATCCTAGTGAAAAAATTCATTTACGTGTAGGTCTTTTAAGATTAATTTCTGGTTATCCTTTATTAGCTAAAGATGCTTTAGAAAAAACTCTCTTAGAAAAAGATCCTGGAGAAAGCTCTCGAAGCTTATTTTGGTTAGGAGCTATTTATCAAAAAAGTAAACAAAATTCAAAAGAAAATCCCTATTGGCAAAGATTATTAAAAGAAAATTCAATTTCTTTACATGCTATTTTAGCTTCTCAACAATTAGGTATTGTTCCTATTAATAACTTAGTTCCTGATGAAGATATTTCTATTCAAGCTCGTGATTCAAACGGATGGAGTGATGATAATTTAGAAGCATTTATTTTTGATATGTTTAGAGCTAGAAATGATATGTCTGCTGCTACGGAATGGTCTAATTATGTTGGACGAACTTCAAGTGTTACAAACCCAAATATGATTTTATATTGGGCATTAGGGCATAATGCTGTTCGAAATTATAGATATTCTATATTCATGTTAGGCCGCTATGGAAAATATATTAAAAATTATCCTGTCAGTAAGACGATGTTAGGTCTGCATTTTCCAAAACCTTATTTAAAAGAAATATCGAATTATTCTGAAGAAGTTGACCCTATATTTGTTCTTTCATTAGTTCGTCAAGAAAGCGCATTTGATCCTTATGCGAGATCGGGTGCAAACGCGCGTGGTTTAATGCAAGTTTTACCAAGTACGGCAAAGTCAATTAAACGTAAAATATCTTCTAACCAACTTTATGATCCTGAAATAAATTTAGAAGTAGGGGTTTCCTATTTAAGCCGGTTATTAAAAAGATATGATGGTAGAGTTGAATATGTTTTAGCAGCTTATAATGCTGGAGCTTCCAATTTAGATAAATGGCGCGATCGTGTCTTAGATAATAATATGATGTTATTTTGTGATTTTATGCCTTTTAAAGAAACAAGAAGTTATGTGTCACTCATTTTAAGAAATTATTATTGGTACAGCAGAATTATTTCAGAAAAAGAAGATTTATTTGCGAAAAGAATTCAACAGCAGAGTGCTAAAGCACGTTGGAAATCCGATAGAGTTGCCGCATTGTTATCTTTTTCTTGGAAATCGGAATTAGAAGTAAAAAACAAATCTTTATTAGATAAGATTTATATATTTGGAAATAGTAACTCAAACATTACTTCTAATATTTCTGATCCAAGTTGGTTGAATGAGGATACAAAAAATAAAAATAAAAATAAAACTTATAAAAATATGAATGATGAAATTGAAAGTGATGAAAAAACGGCATTTTCTAATTCAAATAAATTAAAATAATTCCTATTTATATAATATTTTTCATATCGATGATTTCATCTGCAAAGGCAAGTATTCCGTATCGATGAGATACAATGATTGTAGTGCAAGATAATTTAATATTTTTTAATGCATCGGCTATTAAGGATTCATTTTTTTCATCCAAATTCGCTGTTGCTTCATCAAGAATGAGAAGAGAAGGTTTATTTAAAATTGCTCTAGCTAAACAAACTCTTTGTTTTTGACCAGCTGAAAGTCCTGTATGATTTTCACCAATTTTATATGATAGGCCTTTTTCAAGAACAAAATCTTGTAAAGAAACTAGTTTTAAAGTTTCCATAATTTCTTCTTCATTTACTTGTCTTGATAATCCATAGCATAAATTTTCTTTTAAATCGCCCTTAATTAAATAAGGCTCTGGGCCAACATAGCCAATGCGTGCTTCTTTTTTTGAGATATATTCCCAAGCGGGAACACCATCAATTTGAATTTTTCCAGAATTAGGTTGAAGTATTCCTGTCATAAGCATAAGAATTGTTGATTTACCCGTGCCACTAGAACCTATTAATCCAACTTGAGATCCTTTATTTATTGTTATATTAATATTTTTAAATAACGGAGTCGATTTGGGATAAGAAAAAGTAACGTTTTGTAATATAATTTCTGGCGATTCTATTTTAGATAATATAACAGAATCAATCTTTTTCTCTTTATTAGTATCTAATGGGTCTTTATAAGGACCAAAAAAAGTAATTTTTAAATGGGATTCCTTATTTATTTTCTTAAAATCGCTATTAGAAATAGATTCTAAAGAGAGTTTATATTGGGGGAAAAAAATATTTGAATTTCCAAAATAGCCCGTTAATATTGATAAACCTTGGACAAAGCGGGCTAAAAGATAAATAAAAGATAATAATACAACAGAGCTTGTGTGCCAAATGTTATTGCTAATAATAATAATAATGACTAATAAAAATATTCCTAAAAAAGGACCCGTTTGAGCGCTTAAGTTGCTGTAAAAATTAGCGCTCACAGATTTTGAAGAGTATTCTTTTAAGGAATCACAAAATGAATTGAACTCATCTTCTCTTTTTTTCATAAGTTTTATAAAAAGATAGTTTCTTGCTATTTTTTCAATGCCTTCATTTAATTTTTTTTGCTGAAGTGGCACTTGTTTTGCAAAACGGGAAACATTTTTATTTATATAAATTATAGCTAGACCAATTATAGCAATTCCTGTTGTCGCTACGATAGCTTCTTTCCAGGCAATTATAAAAAGCATCAAAAATAAAAAAGTGCTTTGCACAAACATAAAAATAAAATGAGTAAAATTTAAAACAAACTCAGATGATTTTGAAAATACTTCTGATAGTTTAAAATTAATGTTTGAAGAGCTTTTTTCATGGACGTCATCTTCATAAAGAATACGATAAAGCGAGTTTTTCTTTAATCGAAGTAAAACGTAATCTCTTAAAAAAGCTGCTGTTTGAGTTGTAGTCAATTGCACTGAAAACCGGATAATAGCTACGATGACAAGTGCACTAGATACAAAATAAATAGAAAGCTTTGGCAGTTCATACCCAAAAAATTTAAATTTATTGTCAAAAAAACCAAAACTTGTCAAAAGAAGCTGAATTATAAAAGAAATACAAAGTTCAACAAGAGCAATACCCATCGCAGCAATGATGGCAATGCACAAATATTTTACACCTCTTCTTCCAAGAAGATTTAAGGAGTTTTTAAGAATTGCTTTCGTATCCAAAACTATCTCCAAGCATTCGGTCCATTGATGTATTTATATTCAAAGTAAAATCCAACATTTGTTATAAATGAGGCTTCCCATGCTGGCTTTACATGAATCTGATAATAGCATAACGAATAAATTGTAACATTTTTTGAGCATGAATTAAATTCTTTAAGTTCAGGGATCGAGAAATAAACCCATGAAGCATTTGTTATAATATAATTCTTTTGATTAGAAAAACCATTTTGATTATAAAAAGTGATAATAACGTTGACGGGATAGATTCTGTTTTCTGGTCCTATATAAATCCTATAATTAGAACCCGTTAAGATAAATTGTGTACTTGGTTTAAACCATTGACCTTCGAGTGAGTCCTTAGGCCTAAAAAATACATTTTTTCCATGTAGAAGAGCAGAAAAATAGACTTTGTCTTCATCATGATGCCCTTCTGGTTGTGGAAGCGTGCCTATTGGAGCGGGTACTTGAAATTTTCCCGTTTTTTCATATTGAAACAAAGGTACAATGGGAGTTGTTATTGCTAAATATATACTTACTGAAAATAGATAAGCACTCATAAAACAAAAAATGATAGAGACATATATTTCATTCGTTTTGTTTTGTCTCATAAAAAGAATGAGATAGGTAGCAAGAATGCAACTTCCAATATAAGCAAGAGAAGGCATATAAAATAAATAAGAGACAAGACCTAAAATAAAATAAGAAATTCCAGCCCAAATTGGTATCATTTTTAATATATTAGTACTATTCAGTTCTTTTTTATTGATATTTAATTTGTTGTAATTTATGAAATAATAAATGATTAAGTAAGACGAGAAAATAATTAAAATCAATCCAGCAAATCCAAGTTCTGATACTAAAGAAAAATAAGTATTTGTAGGAATGTCTGAACTAATATTTTTTAAATTTAACTTATTAACTTGATAATAAAAATTTGACGGAAATGAACCTAATCCAGTGCCTGTAAAAAAGTTTTCTTTGATTGTTTCCCACATAATTTTTAGGTGGGCAGAGCGCTGAGTATCAAAAAGAGCATATTTTTGAAATATATCTCCATTTGAAATGATAGCATTGAAAGCATTTTTTAATTTTATGAATGGAATAATTTCATAATATTTTGAGAGTAAATTTAATAAATAAAAGAAAAAAATTGTAAATAAAGACATTGAGAATAGGTGTTTATATTTTTTTTGGGCAGCATTTTTAATGATTTTATATAGCAAAAAAATTAAAATTGTTGCTATAAAACCAAAGTAGTATGAACGAGAATTATTTATAATTCCAGAAATTATACTTAAAAACAAAAGTGAAACTAAAATTATTTTATATTTAAGTTTGTTATTATATTCAAATAATAATACAAAAAATGTAGAACTTAATATAGCAAAGAAAAAACTAGCAACACCTGAGTCATCTAAAAGACCGGGGGCTCTTTTCGCGTCTATGGCGCTTAAACTTCCTTTTGAAAGAAAATGAATATCAAATAAACCTTGATAAATTGATGTAAAAGCATTTAAAATAAAACAAATTAGAAAAGAAGTTAAAAAATATTTTCTTAAATTTTTAGACTCATTATTATATATTGAATTAAAAAATGTTATTGCTGGAAATATAAAACAAACTAAAAAAATCATGTACAAACGAGTTTGTGCTATTGCAAAGTCTGAGGTTATATTTGGTTGTAAAACATAGTTTTGTATAGATATTTCGAACCTTAAAGAAGGTTGATAAAAATTTGAGAATGCATGAATAGCAATTGCAATAATAAAAATAAGGAGAGAAAGGACAAGTTTCTTATAAATTTTATAACTGGTCATGACTCCTAAAATCAAGCCGAATAGAAATAATAAATATATTCCAAATCTTAATAAAGGAAATTGGAATATATTTGGAAAACGTATAAAAATTAGCGAAACAAATGCGTTGAATAGAAAAAAGTAATTTGAAATTTGATTTAAAACTATCATGTAAATTTTAATACCTTAAATTTTTATTATTTGTCTTTTAATATATTTAGTATTTTTATAGCATTGCTTTCCCATGTTTTTTCTTCTTTTATTTTAGTACTTTTAATTTGTATACTATTTTTATCAAATTTATTTTCCCAAATTTCGGCCATTTTTTGGTTAAACTCGAGTTCATTAAGGCTTAATCCACCATAATTTTCAATCAATTCATCTATGGGTTCGCACCCTTTTAATGCTAAAACAAGGCAATTATGAAATATGGATTCAGCTGTAATAATAGAATAAGCTTCGAGCCTAGAAGTTATAACAAGAGCTAAAGCTTTTTTCAAAAGTAATTTTTTTTCAAATTCTGTAATTCTTCCAATGTATTTAAATCTAGGATCATTAGGGAATTCAATCTTTAAATCACCTGCAAAAACAATAAAACAATTCTTAGGGGTGTGATTAAAGATAAATTCGATATTTTTATTTTTATCAATTCGTCCTATATATATAAAGAATTTTTTATTGGTAATTTCTTTTATTTCATGACTTAATGAATCTTCATTGATATCCGTAGTATCAATACCTGGTGGGAGCAGAATGGAAGGTTTTTTATTTGAAATAGGCCATATTTTGTGGCATAATTTTTTTTCAGCTTGAGAAACAAAACCTAAAATATCCGATTTATTTAAAGACTTGTATACAAAATTTAATTTAAATTCAGGCTCTTCATGAGCTGTAACAATAAATAGCTTTTTTACAGAACTTGAAGTTTTTAATAATGAATAATGATTGGGAGAATATAAGTAAGATTTGACTATAATTAAAGAATATTCATATTCATTTTCTTTTAAGTATTTCCAAAGACTTGGGCACCATGGGCCTTGTGATTTTAGAAAAATAAAATCAAGAAAAGAGCTAAAAAGAATATAAAATTTATTTAAATATTTATTGAGTTTAAAGTTAATTCGCTTTACCAAACCAAATAGAATTCTTTTTCTGTTATGCTCAACAGGATACCTTTTTATTAAAAGTGATTTGCCTGAAGTAGGAATCCATTCTTCCTGATTCAGATGATTATTCCAATTAATATAGTCGTCACTCATACTTGTATGAATTTCAACATTTGCATTTTTTTCCGCAAGAGCAATAGCTAGTTTTAAAGCATAAACTTCTGCTCCAGCCAAAATTTCGGGACCACATCGTTGTACTACAATCGCTATTTTTTTATTATTCTCGATCAATTTGAAAAAGCCTTTCCTGAAAAAGAAGATTAACAAGACATGTTGTTAATCGTTTCGAGATTATAATTCATTTTTTTAAATGTGTGAAGTTTAATAATAGAAGAGTTTTAAATTCAAGATTGGGAATCAGTTCATTGTTTTTTTATTTTGAATTTTATAATTATTATAAAAAGCAATTGGAATTTCTGGAATGCTATAATGAGGAAGAATATTTGTTAATAATTTTTTTCCATCAGAGAATTGCTCTACATTTTGAACAACTTGAACAGATTTAAACTCTAAGCAATCACTAAAATAGTAATTACACTTTATCGTTTTTAAATTAGGATGAGTAAATTTTGCCATAATAGAAAGTAAAAGTGATTGTCCTTTATTTAAAGGATAGCAATTAAAAAATTCATATTTATTTGTATTTACAAAACCGTATTTTAATAACTCTGCAAAAAGTCTATCTGTATTATTTAATCCTAATGCGGATGAGTTTACCATCATATAAAAAATAGAATTTTGATTTTTTAAAGATTGAATGGCACAAGACATAAACTTATTTAGATCTTCATAGTTTTGCGGAGGGTCAAAACAAACAACATCAAATATATGATTTAAAAATTTTGGAAAACCTTCATACAGATCGACATGAAAATAGTTGACTGGGTATTTTGCTTCTTGTGTTAAAATTCTTAATTTATTTAGAAGTTTTAAATCGCAATCTAAAACAGTGATATGTCTAAAGTTCCTTGCAACTAATTCAACAGAAAGAAGATCATCGTCTCCAATTAATAAAATTTCTTTATCTCTAAAACCATTTTTCTCTAAAAGATCCGCTCTTTTTTTTCGGGTTTCAATGGTACAAGGAAGTTGATTATAACTTTCAATAAATTTAAAAGAGTTATATTTTACAAATGATACTTCTTGTTTTTCATTATTTTTATATTTTATATTTTCATTTATAATTTTAGTTAAAAATTCTTTTTTTTCTGTTCCGTTTAATTTTAATATATGTTTTATTGTTCTGCTTCTGAAAAAAATACTCAAAAATGAGCAAAAAATGACTTGAATTTTATTAGGAATTTTCATTTGGGTTTTCCCATATATTAAGAAAAGAATATTTTAATGAATAAAATGGAAGCGACAAAAAATAAAATGTAACCAGCCCAGATTTCAATTTTGGCAATTTTAATCTTAAAAATTTTCTCATGAAAGTGACCCGCAAAAAATCGATATATTTTAAATATAAGCAGGTCTCCAAAATAAACTCCTAAGGCAATAGGAACAATAAGAATGTAAAAAGGTTGCTTGTTGGTAAAATTTTGACCCATCCACCAAAGATACCAGAATGGGAACAAAGTAGGAATCGTCAATGTTCCAACTATTCCTTCAAAAAAATGCCAAATAAGTTTTGTATTGCTGACTTTTTCGAACTCAATTATACTAATAGGACTTTCATTTGTATGTAATTTTTTTTTTGCTCGATAAATAAAACTAACTCCAAGAATTATTATCATTAAAATAAAAGAAAGTTCAATAAATATTAAATATTTTTTGTGAAGATCCAAAAATATATCTGCTTTAAAAGTTTTTTGTGCTAATGAAAAAGCAAAAATACAACAGCACAAATCAGTTAGAATTATGCCTGTTTGGAAAGCAATTAACGGTTTTTGTTCTTTTTTTAGAAAAAAAAGAACAAGTCTCATATTAAGAGGCCCTGGGGGGGACGTAGAAATTAATGCACCAATAAATGCTGTTATAAAAAAAATAACAGATACCTCAAGTATCATTTCTGACTTTCATTAAATAAAAAAAGAGTGTCATTTAAGAATAACACTCTTTTAATCAAAACCCAAATAAGAAAATTTTTACTAAGAATTATTTATCTATTGCGCTTTTGGTTGTGTACTTAACATAACTTGTTTTCCAAATATTGGAATGAATATTATCATGGATTTCTTGTTCTGTAGTAACAGGAGCAACTCCCGTTTGTTGAGCAGCCTTTGAGGTTGCATAAGCAATTTTGTAGGACACATCAAATATATCAGTAAGCGAAGGCAATAAAGATAAACTTGGATCTCGATTTATTTGAGCGCATTCGCTGATTACTTTTGCACAAGCCACTAACATTTCATTATTTACTCGCGTTGCTTTAGAAGAAACAACTCCTAATCCTAATCCAGGAAAAACAAAAGCGTTGTTACATTGTCCAATAGGATAAACTTTACCGTTATATCTAACATCTTGGAAAGGGCTTCCTGTAGCAACAAGAACTTTTCCATTTGTCCATTCAATTAAATTTGAAGGTAACGCTTCACAGCGAGAAGTCGGATTGGATAAAGGAAATATCAGTGGACGTTCACAATAAGAAGCTATCATTTTCACGATTTCTTCTGTGAAAGCACCTGTCTGTGTGGAAGTACCTATTAAAATAGTGGGCTTCACATTTTTTACAACTTCAGAAAGTTGGATAATTTTACCTTTTACTCTATCCCAGTCCGTATAGACATCTACAGGCTGTGCATATTTCTTTTGAAAATACTCTAAATGATCCATGTTAGAATGAAGCATTCCGTTCATGTCTATTAAAAACATTCTTGATAAAGCTTCTTTTTCTGACAGGCCATCCACCATCATGGCAGCTACAATTTGATCGGCAATACAGCATCCAGCGGTACCGGCTCCATGAATGACAACACGTTGTTCACTCATTTTTGTTCCGTTAACTTTTAGCCCCGCAAGAATTGCTCCTAAAGTAACAGCAGCTGTTCCTTGCATATCATCATTAAAAGTACACATTTCATCTTTATAACGATCTAAGTTCTTTCGAGCAGTTTGTCGGCCAAAGTCTTCCCAGTGTAAGTAAACATTAGGAAATCGTTTGCGAAGCGCAGTAACAAAGGCATCAATAAAATCGTCGTATTGATCGCCACGAATTCTTTCGTGACGCCATCCTAAATAAAGTGGATTTTGTAAGAGTTCTTTATTATTTGTACCAACATCTAAAACAATTGGTAAAACTTTTGTTGGGTGAAAGCCTGCGCAAAGAGTATACATGGCAAGTTTTGCTATGGAAATCACAATTCCGCCGACACCTTGATCTCCAATTCCTAAAATTGCTTCAGAGTCGGTAACGCATACAGCGCTGACATCGTAGGCTTCTGGTAGATTATTTAAGATATCCTCAATTTGGGCCATTTGAGGATAAGAAATAAATAATCCTCTTGGTCTTCTAAAGTTTTGATTAAATTGTTGAACAACATCACCAACTGTTGGTGTATAAAAAACAGGAACCATTTCCACTAAATGTTCCTGAAGTAACCTAAAAAACAAAGTCTCATTTCTATCATAAAGCTGAGTTAAAAATATATTTCTTTCGATATCTGTTTCTTTTTTTAGATATTGTCCATAAACACGGACTGCTTGTTCATCTAAGGTTTCTACCACATTAGGAATGAGTCCATTTAGCTTAAACTCTCTTCTTTCTTCTATAGTAAATGCGGTATCTTTATTTAAAAAAGAATTTAAAAGTAACTGTTTGCCTGTAATAGAAACTTCGTAATATTTTTTTCCATCAAATGAATTTCGTTTTTCTTTAAACATGAAAGACTCCAAAAAAGTAATTTTATAAATTCCAATCAATTTCATTTTGTCGATATGATTTTAATATTTCATTAACTGTTGAAAAATGTTTGCAGCCAAAAAAACCTCTATGTGCAGAAAGAGGTGATGGATGAACCGTTTTTAATATTTTGTGGTTTTGATTTGTGATCATTTTTGCCTTTGATTGCGCGGCTGCGCCCCATAAAAGAAAAATAATTGGGCTTTCTTTTTCATTTAATAGAGAAATAATTTTATCGGTAAAAACTTCCCAACCTTTTTCACGATGAGAAAAAGCCATATTTTCTCTTACAGTTAAAACTGTATTTAATAAAAGTACTCCCTGTTTAGCCCAACTTTCAAGGCATGTTTTTGTTGGTCTTTTTCCAGTGTTTGCCTCTATTTCTTTAAATATATTTTTTAAAGAAGGTGGTATAGCTGTGCCATTTTCTACAGCAAAAGACAAGCCGTTGGCCTGGCCTTTTCCATGATACGGATCTTGTCCTATGATTACAACTCTTGTCTCATTGTAGTCGACAAGCTTTAAAGCTCGAAATATTTTATCTTTAGGTGGAAAAAAAGTGTGGCCTGCCTGAAGTTCATTTTTTAAATGCAAACGTATTTTTTCCATATAGGGTTTTGAAAACTCATCAAAAAGAAAAGACCTCCAGCCTTCCGCTAAGAAGTTGAGGTCTTTATTTTGATTTATTTGAGTATTACTCACAAGTATATCTCCAGTAAAATATCAAAAGAAGTTAAGTGCTAAGAAGCACATTTCTCGTTTTTTTATCCTACTATCATTTTACAGATATACTCAACTATTTGCTGTTTTTCCTTATAACAACCTAAGTTTTTAGGTAATTATTTTAAGCAATAGGGTAGTTTCTTTTTCCGGAGTTTTCAGAAGATTTTTTAGCAACACCTCTGCCACCAAATCCGCCCATACGCTCAGGTTTGTTACCAGGCTTTTTATTGTCTCCAAAACGATTACCGGAGGAGCTGTTTCCACCAAATTTTCCACCACGGTCGGAAGAAGAGCGACCTCCTCCACCGTAACGTCCACCGCGGTCACCACCGCGACCGTAGCCGCCTCTTTGGGAGCGTCCGCCGCGTTCAGATGATGTAGAAAACTTTGCATTTTCTATATTAGAACCAAACTCTGTTTTGAAAGGGGGAGCAATGTCTTCTACATGAAGGCTTTTTCCAAGTTGTCTAGAAGCTTCCGATTTTAGAAGTGTAGCAAGAATTTCTTTTAATTTATCGCCATCAAGTTTTGAAATAATCTGTTCAACAGATTGATTGATGTAGTCTTGAGCGGCAACAGTATTTTCATTTACGCGAAATAACATGTTGTTAAAAAATTGGGTTGCAATTTTTTTAGCATCAGGAAGTTCAATACGTGTTGGGTTGATTTTAATTTTGTTACAAACAAATTGAAATTCTCTACGCTCAACATGAGTTATAATTGTCCAAGCTTTACCAGTCGCTCCTGCGCGGCCTGTACGTCCTGCTCTGTGTGTGTAAGTTTCTACATTTGTTGGAACAGTATAGTTAATAACGTGGGAAAGACCTGTGATATCAATACCGCGTGCAGCAACATCTGTTGCCACTAAAATGCGAAGTTGGCGATTTTTAAAACGTTCCATAGTTTGGCTACGGTCATTTTGTGTCATTTCACCATTTAAAACGCCAGCCGCAAAACCTCTTTCTAAAAGAGAGTTATGGATATTGCGTGTGTCTTCACGTGTTTTGCAGAATATAATTGCATGCTCTGGATCATGATAAATAAGTAAGCCAAGAAGAGCATCTAAGTTACGGCCCATTTTTACTTCAATAAAACCGTGTTCAATTAAACCAGTGCTTGTATCTGTACTAGCTACTTTCACTTCAAATGGGTTTGAAACCATTTGGCGTGCAATATTAGTTACTTTTGGAGGAAATGTAGCTGAAAACAAGAGTGTTTGAGCTTTTCTTCCAATTGCGCCTTTGATTTTGATAATGTCTTCGGCGAATCCAAAATCAAGCATTTCGTCCATTTCGTCTAAAACAAGAATTTCAACGCCTGTAAGGCTGATAGAACCTTGCTCTAATAAGTCATTAAGACGGCCAGGAGTTGCTACGACAGCGTCTACACCGCGTTGTAATGTAGATGTTTGGTAACGATAGCTTTTACCACCTGTGATTGCGAGAATTTTGTAACCTAGAGGTTTAAAATTTGTTTCAAAAACATCTGCTACCTGTTGAGCTAGTTCTCTTGTAGGAGTAAGTACTAGAATACGAGGTTTGCCTGCGACTGGTTTTTCAAGTCTAGCAAAAGCAGGTAGTCCAAAGGCAAGGGTTTTTCCTGAGCCTGTGCGACTTTGAGCAATTACATCGCGGCCTGCAAGAACAGGAGCGTAAGTTGCTTGTTGGATAGGAGTTGGTTTAGTAATGCCTTGTGATTCAAGGCCTGCGCGAATTGCTTCTGGCAATAAGTTAAAAATAGAAGACTCTTCTGTTGCAACAGTATTGGTATTTGTCATTTGCTTCCCAAAAAATAAAGAAAAGAAGGGGTTAGCTGCATAGAGCTAAGAACACTCAGGCGAGAATTGAGAAAGAATCATACAAGCCTGTATAAGAACAAACAATATTAATAGGTTGCAACTTTGCGCGTCTAAAGCGCACGCTTTGCAACAAAAGAGTTAGTCTTTCTGAACCCCTGCCAGCAGACCCTTAAACTGTATTATATGAAGGGTGTCAAGAGGGTTTTTTTTATTATTCAAAAATGGTATGTTAAGCGAGTTTTTGAACAGATTGATACGATGAGGTGTAACTATGGAAAATCATGATGAATTAAGAGTAGAGTTAGAAAAACTTAGAGCTGAAAACGCAGCTTTGAAAAACGAAAAAAAACCAGCTTCTTTAAGAGAAATTAGCTTTAAAGTTGCTGAAAAAGGAGGACTTTCTGTTTATGGATTAGGCCGTTTTCCTGTTACTCTTTATAAAGAACAATGGGTCCGACTTCTTGACAAACAAGGCGATATAAGAAATTTTATTAAGGATAACGAAGAAAAGTTAAAATCAAGAGAATAATTTTATTTAGATTGGCAACAAAGTTGTGAAATTTTTAAAAGAATTTAAAGAAATTGTTATTGTTTTTGTTTGTGTGTTTGTATTTCGATCTTCTTTTTTAAATTGGTATTTAATACCTTCAGGCTCTATGTTGCCAACATTAAAAATTGGAGATCACGTAGTAGTAAATAAACTCTCATATGGTTTTATGTTACCTTTTATGGAAACTAGGATTATGAGTTGGGACAAACCTAAAAAAGGCGATATTGTTGTTTTTCAGGGGCCATCCTCTGAAGGTGCACAAGTATTAATTAAAAGAGTAATTGCCACTGCTGGCGATAACGTTTCATTTGATAATGGTGTATTAAAAATAAATGGAATACCTTCTAAAGAAACAATAGAATTAAATAGATCTGTGCTTGAAGATATTGGCAATAATGATGATCTTTCAGATTATTTATTAATAAATGAATCTGGATTTTCTAAGTTACCTTATCATATTTTGCGCAAGAAAAATGGCGGAGTAACAAGCGCTGAAAAGAAAACATGGATAGTCCCAGAAGGAAAAATCTTTTGCATAGGAGACAATAGAGATAATTCTTATGACGGGCGATTTTGGGGATTTATCGATCAAAATTCGGTTTATGGAAGAGCATTTTTAATTTCTTATTCCACTGGCGATAAAGGAACTTGGCCTCATTTTAGAAACGAACGTTGGTTCATGAAATTAACAAATTAATTGTTGTAATTATTTAGAAACAAGTTTATCCGCTAGATCTTGACCTATATGATATAATTTTAATTTTGAATTTCTCATGAGTTCGTTCGCGGTATAACCCATATTTTCTTCTTCAACTAAAGTAATAATTTCGGTTAAACCCAATTTTAATTTTAATTCTTGTTTATTTTTTGTTACGTTACCAAATATTCCGATAAGTTTATGCTGATTTTTTAAAGCAAGTTGCGAAACGGTACTAACAGTTTTCCCATATAATGTTAAATCATCTAAACTGCCTTCACCACAAACTATTAAATCAGATCCTGTAAAACTAGGTGCTAAAGCAATTGCTTTAGCAATTTTTTTAGAACCCATTTCAATGCGAATATTATTGAATACAGCCGATAATCCAATGCATATACCTCCTCCAGCGCCCGTAAATGCATCTTCTAGTCGAGGGATGGATGGGAAATCATTTTTTAATATATTCCAAAAATGATAAATTTGTTTTTCAATATAAGGAATAGTGGAATCCTTTGCTCCTTTTTGCCTTAAAAAAGAAGCTAAAGTAACACCTGGGCCTTTGGCAGGAGCATTCACATCACATAAAGCTGTAATGCGACATTTTTTCATATAATCTGGAATTTCTTCTTTTTGAAAAGATCTTATTTTATGCATATTTTCTATACAAGGGCGCAGCCTTTTTCCATTTTCATCGTAGGCAGAAAGCCCAAAGGCGCTTGCTATGCCCCAGCCGGCATCTGCTGTTAGTGTTCCGCCAATACAAAGCCAAACTTCTTGAGGTCGTAAAGGAAATGCTTTTTGCAATAGTTTGCCAAAGCCCCATGTATTTGATTCTAGCAATATTTCTTCTGTTGCTAACGATTTTGCATTTCCCAATATTTCTGCAGATTCCAAAACAGCTAATCTTCTTGCATTTTGCCAATAAACATTTGCTTCTGTAGGTCTTCCAAGAAGGTCACAAACTTCAACTCTCAAGGATTCCATTCCAAGACTTGCTGCAAGAAGAGAGGCGCTACCTTCTCCGCCATCTGCCATAGGTCTTTGAATAATTTCGATTTTTGGATTTCTATTCCGAATGCCATCGGCGACGAGTTCGCAAACTTGGCGTGCAGTAAAAGTTCCTTTGAATTTATCAAAGGCAAGAACGATACGCATGAATTTGGCCCCCTACCTCCGATCCATTTTCGGAGATTATAAGTTTTTTAACCCTAATTTAGTATATTATGAAAATCAGAGTTGTTCAAAAGTTACTCTAAATTGTGCATTGCTTTTATCATTCCTCTTTGTTAAAGAAGCCTAAGCAGAGGTATTTGTTAGTAACACTACAAACTGCTTCGTTTTTAGATTAAATTCTTCATTTGGGGTAATTACAATGGATACGCAGCTTGACGCAAAGCAAATGGAAATGAAACTTATTAAGATCGTAGCGGAAAAGTTGAATATAGAGGAAAAAAATATAACAACAGCTTCACGCTTTCAAGAGGATCTTGGTGCAGATTCACTTGATATTGTTGAGCTTCTTATGGAAATCGAAGAAGTATTTGGCGTAAATATTTCTGACGAAGAGTCTGAACGTCTTAAAACAGTTGGCGATGCTGTAAAATTCATCGTTGCAAAGCTTTAAAAGTTAAAGTGAATGAAGGCACCGTTTTTGGTGCCTTTTTTTTTGTTTTGAAATCGAGTTTCTCCATATGTACCAATTATACTTATGAGGATTTATTATGAAAATAGCAATTGCAGCAGATCATGCTGGTAGAGAATTGAAAAGTTATGTTATCGATTTTTTAACTCTGACTAACCATCAGGTTCTTGATTATGGAGTCGCAGCAGATTCTTCAGCATCTGTAGATTATCCAGATTATGCAGATATTGTAGCTTCTGAGGTTTCAACGGGAAGATGCGATAGAGGAATTTTAATTTGTGGAACTGGAATCGGAATGTGCATTACTGCCAATAAGTTTCCTGGTGTTAGAGCGGCTGTTGTCAATGATGAATTTACAGCTCGCATGAGTAGAGCGCATAATGATTCTAACATTATGTGCTTAGGTTCAAGAATCGTAAATTATCAACGTGCCATCGATTTTGTTAAAATTTGGCTAGCCGCTGAATGTGAAGAAGGTCGCCATAGAAGTCGAATTGGTAAAGTAACAGCTATAGAAAAGAGGCTTTCACAATGAATCATTTTCTTTCTTTTGATCGTACCGATTTATTAAAATCAGATCCTGAAATTGCTAATTTGTTGGCTAAAGAGAGTCATCGATTGAATGATGGATTAGAATTAATTGCTTCTGAAAATGTAGCAAGTCCCGCTGTATTAGCTGCCTTAAGCAGTGTTTTATCAAATAAATATGCAGAGGGTTATCCAGGTCGTCGTTATTATGGAGGTTGTGAATTTAATGATCAAGTAGAGCACATTGCTATAGATCGTATTAAAAAACTTTATGGTGCAGAACATGCAAATGTTCAACCTCATAGCGGTGCTCAAGCAAACCAAGCTGTCTTTTTAGCATTTTTAAAACCTGGAGAGACTTTTTTAGGTATGAGTTTACCTCATGGTGGTCATTTAACACATGGCTCTCCTGTAAATATCTCAGGTCTTTATTATAAAGCGGAATCTTATGGTGTCGATGCAAATGGTTTTATCGACTACGAAGAGCTTGCTAAAAAAGCTCGTGAATGCAAACCAAAATTAATTATTGCAGGAGCAAGCGCCTATCCAAGAGTGATCGATTTCGCTAAATTTCGCCAAGTTGCGGATGAAGTGGGAGCACTTTTAATGGTTGATATGGCGCATATTGCTGGATTAGTTGCGGGGGGGCAGCATCAAAGTCCTGTTCCTTTTGCTGATTTTGTTACAACGACAACACACAAAACTCTTAGAGGTCCAAGAGGTGGTGTTATTCTTTGTAAAGAAAAATATGCTAAGGCTATTGATAAAGCTATTTTTCCGGGATTGCAGGGCGGTCCTTTAATGCATGTGATTGGAGCAAAAGCGGTTGCTTTTGGAGAAGCTTTAAATCCTTCATTTAAGTTATATTCAGAACAAATTGTTGTAAACGCCAGAGTATTAGCAGAAACATTATTATCAAATGGAATTCGCCTTGTTTCTGGCGGAACAGACAATCATTTAATTCTTATCGATCTTAAAGAATCACCGCTTAGTGGAAAAGATGCGGAAGAGCGTCTTGCTAAAATTGATATTACTGTGAATAAGAATAGTGTACCAAACGATCCTCGTAAACCTATGGTAACAAGTGGGATTCGAATTGGGACACCAGCTGTAACGACACGTGGTCTTGTTGCTGAAGATATGAAGATTTTAGGTGAAGCGATAGCTTTTGCACTAAAAAACGATGATTCCCTTCTTGAAAAAGCAAAAGAAAAGGTTTCGTCTTTATGCAAAAAATACCCGCTCTATAATGGAGCTCTTCTCAACAAAGGTTATGTTTCCCCTTATTAGGAAAGTTTTTCCCATGAAGTGTCTTCAATGCCAAAACCCTGAAAGCAAAGTGCTTGAAAGTCGCGAAAGTCGTGATGGGAGAACGGTTCGAAGAAGAAGAGAGTGCGTAAGTTGTGGATATCGATTTACAACGTTCGAGCGCTCGGAAGAACAACCTCTCTATATTATTAAACGAGATGGAACTCGTGAGCTTTTTAGTAGAGAAAAACTACTAAAAAGCATGGGAATCGCTTGCCAAAAAAGATCCGTTAGTTCAAAAAGTCTCGATGCCATTTGTGATTGGCTTGAAAGTGTATGTCATTCCTCAGAAGAACGAGAAATTACAACCCAGAAAATTGGAGAGCTTGTTCTCGAAGCTCTTTTAAAGCTGGATCCTGTTGCTTATGTCCGTTTTGCATCCGTTTATCGAGCTTTTTCAAGTCCCGAAGATTTTGTTCTAGAATTAAAATTATTAATTGAAAGAGCGCAAAAAAATAATTTTAATTTAGATCTTGAAAAAGAGAATTGAACTGAATATTTTGAATATAAAATGATTATACTGTTAATTGGAGTTTCATATGTTTACTGGAATTGTGCAAGATATTGGTATTGTAGAATCTATATATCGTAATGAAAACTCGATAAAAATGGCAATATCTTCTAATCTAGATAAAGCTCATATGGCTTTAGGAGCTAGTATATCTTGTAATGGTTGCTGTTTAACTGTTGTGGAATATTTTCAAAAATCAAATAAAAATGTTTTTGTTGTTGATATTGGATATCAAAGTCTTGCCTTAACAAATTTTGATAAAATGATTGTTGGTTCTAGCATAAATTTGGAACCCGCTTTGCGCGTCGGTGATGCACTTGGAGGTCATCATATGACTGGGCATATCGATTATTTGGCAAAAATAAATGAATTTCACAAAATAAGTGACGAGTTTTGGAAATTGGTAATATTTATTCCAAAGCAATATTCTAAATGGATGGTTCCTAAAGGAAGCATTGGAATAGCTGGAATTAGTTTGACAATTGCAGGGATTGCTTTAGAAAAAAATGAAGATTCTCTTATTGAAATTATGATTATACCACATACATATCTAAAAACAAATTTGCAGTTTTGCGCCTCACAAATGAGCATTGAAATTGAATTCGATCAATCTGTCAAAGCTATTGCTTCTATAGTCGAATCTATGTTACCTAATTATATTCAGGCTCGTAAATAAACGGCTTTAACAATTCAGGAAAATAATACAACTTATGTCATTTGATCTGCAAAAACAAAATGTTGCGGTTCATGCCTCTCGCCTTACTCCGGAATTCAGAAAAGCAATTCACTCAGAGTCTGGTATTACTCATTTGAAGCATGTAAAATCGATCCGGCAAGTAAATGATACAAGTCAATCTCAGGTTCTGGTTGAAACTTCAAAAGAAGATTCCCTTTTGATTTCAGATTCAAAAATTTATGCATTGAAAAAGAGGCTTCTCGCTCCATCATGGTGGGTAGAGGGTCTTTTGCTGACATTAGGTTCAAAAGAAGCTTGGTTTGATTCTTTAATTTCAAAACGAGCGGGAAAAATAATTACCGCACCTACAAATATTAATGCAAAAAATATGACTCTCATGTTTGCTATATGGCATGAGGCTTTGTCCCGAATTTTTTCTTTAAAAAATGATGAAATGACATTAAAATTTCCAATTAATAAATATTTAATTGGGACCCAAAAAGATGTTTATGAAAATTGTAAACAATTGGAAGATCTTTGGGCGGCTCCTTTAAACTTATTTGAAGTTAAGCCCTCAAAAAAATCAAAATCTTTATCTTTGTCACGTGCAGGAAGTCTTGGTTTTGTTCGGCATGCACAAATAGAAAATGATGTCGATGGTATTTGGTTTTCACTAAGTCTTTCTCAATCCATTCAATCCTTTTATTATCCTCAACGATTAAATCAGGATTCTTCTGCTATAAAAGCTTCATTTATTAGTATAAATCCTGTTGTTATTCAATCTATGGGAACAAAAGCAAGTCTTAAAAAAATTCTAAATTATTTGTTTTTGGAATTTTCAAAACAAGAAGGTGTTGAATATAACATTAATAATTGGAGTTCTGTTCCGTTAGATGCAAAAAATATCAGCTCTTTTCATAAAGAAATTTTAGCTAATGTACCTGCTTTGTACGATCATGGTGTTTTAGGTTGGAATATTGCTGCTCCAAATATAAAACTTTCAGATTTAAAAAATAAAATACTAGAAAATTCTTATAATGTAGACAACTCTTCAATGGGATCTGTTGTTTATTGCTGGCAACTTTCTGAGCAAGCTAAAGAAGCTTCTGAATTAGAACAGGCTATTAGTGATAAATTAATGTCTATGTCGCCCTCTGCTTCTTATGCGCATCAGCACCCTTCTTTTGCGGCTCCTATAGCTAAAATTGCGATGAGGTGTTCGGCAACTGGGGAAACCCTTTTTCCAGAGCCACCTCCGGATCAATTAAATAAAATCCGTAAAGAAAAAGCTTTAAAAGCAGAGAAAATTGAAAAAATTGAAAAAAAACAAGATAAAAAAGTTATCGTAACAAAAAAAGAAACTATAGTAAAAAAAGCCTCTAAAAAAGTAACACATCAAACCCTTTTTGATTCTTCCGAGCTTGTTATTGCGGAGGATTTATCTTTAGATAGCGTTTTAAATGAAGGTAAAAAGCAAATAATTAAAAAGAAAGTAATTTCCGTTAAAGAAACGTTATCAGATAATGATTTTATTATTTTGGTTTCAGAGTTTTATGAATCTTTAAAGCCTTTACAGAAAAAAGCTTTTGAGAGAGAACGGGCTGGTATGAATCCGGAGCAATTTAGAGTATACATGACCCCTATTTTAAAGAGAAAAAAAAGTAAAAAATTAAAATAAAAGTATTTTAGTTTACTTGTTTTTCTTTTTTAATATTTGTTTCATGGTCTCTAGTAGGCGGGTTTTTGCTAACGGAAAGCTTTCTTTTTCTAAAAATTCAGTTTCTGAATTTGTGAACTTTCCTAAAACCCAGTTTGCTGTAGCACTCTTATGTTCAGGCTTACCTATTCCAATTTTTACACGATAAAACTTGTCTGAGCTTAGTTTATCTAAAATATCACGGATTCCATTGTGTCCTCCATGACCTCCTCCTAAACGCGTTTTAACGGCTCCTGGAGCTTGATCTAAGTCATCAAATACAACGATAAGCTCTTCTTCGTCTAATTTAAAAAAGGAAAGGGCTTGTTGTACACTATTGCCTGATAGGTTCATGTATTCTTGTGGTTTCATTAGAAAAACATCATGCCCCTGCCATCTTGTACGGGCTGTAAGTGCTCCAAATCTATTTTGAGACAAAAAAACACCGGATTCTGCTGCGATTTGATCGATTAGCATGAACCCGATGTTATGTCTTGTATTTTCGTAATTGCCCCCAGGATTACCTAGGCCAACAAGGATAAACACTGCTTTTTAGAGCTTCACAAGAGAAGCAAGAGCAAGGTTTTGGCCTTTACCAGTACGAACAACAATGCCTTCTCCAAGAGTAATATCATGAAGTTGGATGGATTGTTCCGCTTTTAAACCACTTACGTCAACATCAATTTGTTTTGGTATTTTAGAAAGTGGAGCTTTTACTTCTAGGTAACGAGTACGGATGCTGAAGGAGCCTTCTTTTTCTTGCTCACGTGTTAAACCAATAAAGTTTAAAGGAACGTGTGTACGAATGAGGTCATTAGACTCAACTTCTTGAAAGTCAAAGTGAATTGGCTTGTCGTTGAGTGGGTTTACTTGAACTTCACGCATAAGAACTGTTTTTTCAACGCCGTCAAGAACGAGTTTTAAAACGCTAGAACGTGTGTGACCTTTTGGAAGGTCGGAAACAGAGATTTCAATTTTTGTTGAAACGCCCTTTTTGTAAAGGATTCCAGGTACAAGCCCGCTATGGCGTAGCTTGCGAACGGTTCCTTTAGATGCATCTCCGCGTAATTTAGCGCGGATTACAATGTTTTCTAATGTCATAGAGTTTACTCCTGTTAAGAGATCATTACCATAGAGTTTTATGGCAATGGAGTTCCTTATATCAAAAAACAGCCTTGAGCAATAGAAGGTTTTTAAAGTAATAAAAAAACATTGCAGTTAAATAAAAGAACATTTAAGGTGTTTTTCAATTCTAAAAAGATGAGTTATTTATTGACTTTTACATTGTTTGAAATAAAGAGAAATTGTATTTGATTTTTATTAGTTTCTTCGTATATAACTTCATTTCTTAGTAGTTTTAAGGTCGTTAGTTTAACGTTAACTATGGAGTCCCCCATGAATTTTTCTAAAGTTATTCTTGCATCATCTGTACTTTCTTTAGCATTTCTTGCTGCAAGTTGTTCAAGTACGAAAAAAGCAGAACAGCCAGCAGAACAACCAAAGCCAGTTGAAGTATCTTCTGAGCCTGCAGCAAAAGTAGCAACTCAAAACCCTGAAACAGCTGGTGAGTTTAAAACTATTTATTTTGACTTTAACAAATTCGATATTCGTGGTGACCAAAAAGAAGTAGCGAATCAAATTGCCGAAAATTTAAAGTCTGCTCCTACTGTACAAGTTCAAATTCAAGGTAATACAGA
This sequence comes from Silvanigrella sp., assembly GCF_044369315.1. Taxonomy (NCBI): domain Bacteria; kingdom Pseudomonadati; phylum Bdellovibrionota; class Oligoflexia; order Silvanigrellales; family Silvanigrellaceae; genus Silvanigrella; species Silvanigrella sp. The sequence continues at coordinate 1,667 of NZ_JBIPMD010000011.1, read as the reverse complement.
TGATCGCGGTTCTACTGAGTATAACATGGCTCTTGGACAAAAACGTGCTCAAGCTCTTAAAAACTATTTAATTGCAAATGGTGTTCAAAATACAATTGAAACTATCAGTTACGGTAAAGAGCGTCCTGCTGTTGCTGGAAATGACGAAGAAGCTTGGTCTAAAAACCGTCGTGATGATGTTGTTAAAATGAAATAATTTCGTATAAATCATTTTTTCTAAATTCCCAAATAAGGTGAAAATATCTTTTTGGGAATTTTTTTTATTTGTATTTGAGCTTATTTAAATTAAATATTTGGTAAATTATTGCAGTCAAATATCTAGAATCTAGGTAAAAAATTCTTTTTTGTTTTAAAAAAAATATTATAAATTAATGAGAAATGTGTTAATAATTATAACGTAAAATTTTATAATGGTAAAATTTATGAAACGAAATATGCTAAGAAAAATAACTTCAATTTGTTTATATATTTTTTTGTATTTATTTAATGTTTTTCCATTGTTTATTTTAACTGGTTGTAATCAACTTTATGATTTAACCGATGCCTATATTCCTTTAGAGTCGTCAACATTTAGCTCTATGCAAGAACTTGTAAACTATTCAATTAAATTAGGTTATGTTCCTTCATATAGCACAAATGGCGGAGAATATGGCTTAATTAGTATGGGAGATCAAACAGGTTGTGTTGTAATGAGAAGTGGAAAAGTAAAATGCTGGGGTAGTAATGGAAATGGGCAACTTGGAATAGGTGATATCGTTAATAGAGAAACTCCTACCTTGTCATCAGCTTTAAGTTTATCTGATGTAACAACAGGTAACGATTTTTCGGTATCAATTTCAGCAGCAGCATTGCATTCATGCGGATATTTTAAGACGGGATTTAAATGCTGGGGTGACCAGACGAATGGAAAATTAGGAAATGGCCTAACGACGGCTGCAAATGTTTTATCACCTGTTTTAGTTTCAACATTAGGTGGAAAAGCAGTCAAAAAATTTAATGTCGGTGATTTTCATTCTTGCGCTCTTTTTACAGATGGTGTTCTGAAATGTTGGGGAGCCAACACTAATGGGCAACTTGGCGATGGCACAAATACAACAAATGTAAATGGTGTTACTCCGAATGCAGGGGGAGCAGTAACAGAATTTTCATGTGCCGATAATTCAAGTTGTGCTATTAATTCAAATAAAGAATTAAGGTGTTGGGGGGGGGTAATTACATCAACTTCTTCTCCATCTCTTATTGCTTCAAATGCGGTTTTTATTGGAAGTAGTGATTCAGATGCCGGAAACCCCGACTTTTTTTGTTACATTAATACAAATCAAAATGCATTATGTTTTGGAGTAAATGCTTTCGGATAACTTGGCAACGGTTCAACATCAAATTCATCCACTCCTGTTTCTGTAAGTAATATTACAGGTGTTAGTATGGTTGTAGAAGGTGAAAAACATGCTTGTGCGGTAGTAAATAATAATAAAGATGTTTATTGCTGGGGGCAGGGTGTCCTCCCAATAAGTGCATTTTACAAACACAATGAATGCTAGTAAATTTTTTATAGAGAGTGGTTTTTGATTTTGTTGATAGTATCAAGATAATTCCAAGGTAACCAATCTTTTGGGTTTTGCTTCCAAAAATTTTGATAAATAAGAAGATCTCTAAGGTAATCAACA
>NZ_JBIPMD010000312.1:0-3154 GCF_044369315.1 Silvanigrella sp. | reverse complement strand
AAGTTTACTACAATCGTGTTAGAAAGCATTCGTCGAATGGATATCTGTCTCCAGTTATATTTGAAATAACTAGACCAATGAAAAAGGTCGGTTAATTGTGTCTATAAAATTGGGGGAAGATCATAACTTCAATAGAATGTTTTTGATCTTTTTCTCTTTTAAGAGATTTTTTCTTAAAAAGAGTTTGATAAGTTACAGAGCAACTGTGCTTTGCCCGATCTCCTGCTATAATTAGGGAACTTAAGGTACAATTTTTAGCTTTTTTCGGAGATTCGCAATGTAAAGAATACAAAACCGTGCTATGATTGTCATTAGAAATTTGTTTATAGTAATAAACTTTATTATCAAGAGAATAAGCTGATCTAATATCAGAGCATGAAAAGACTATAATAAAATAAATAATCCTGTTTGATTCATCTATAAAATTCCTAAGTTGAAAAATTAAATTTTTTTATTTATATATAAATTTTAAAGCTAAATTTATCATTATAAATTTTTAGCTTGAATTGTAAAATACTATTGATTTTTTTTTGTAATCCAATAAAAAAAATCTTTGCAAACAATTAAATTAATGTAAATGATTCATTTAATTTAAATGCTTTATTTTAAAAAATCAATCATAAATAAATTCTCATAAAAATTTATTTTACGCAATGATTTATTGCTTTTAAGATTAAATAATTTTACAAAAAAGAAATTAAATTATTCTCCAAGGTTATTTATTATCCTAAAAAAATTTTTCCTAAACACAAAAATTTAATGACAATCGGTTTTTATTTGTTATAATTTATATGTTAGAAGAGGTTTTTAAAAAAGTTTCTTGAAAAAATACTAAAAAATTAATCCTTCATGTGTAAATTTATAATTCAAAATCTGAAAAGATCTTATTATAAAAAAATAATGAAACATACGATTAAGAAAAATCAGACTCCAATGTAAAAATATTTTCAACTTTAGAAAATTTTGTGAGGTATATTTTATGGATATTTTAAAAAAATTGGAAAATGATCACCTGACAGCTTTTTCTCTTATTGAAAAGCTATAAAAACGCACAGAAAAAAATGATAAAAAAACACGACAACTTGTGCTAAGGCTTTGTGAAGAAGTTTTAATTCATGCTAAATATGAAGAAAAAGTATTATATACTAGGTGTGAAAAGCAAAATCTTATGCTTGAGATTTTGCTTTAGAATGTAAAATTGAGCACTCTCTTGTTGATAAAATGCTTAGAAAATTAAACTCTACTCTTCCTGCAGATAATGGTAAATTTAAAACCGCTCTCTGTGTGATAAAAGAGCTGCTAGAACATCATCCTTTTCATGATGAAGAAGAAAATTTATTCCCTCAAATTAAAGAAGCTTTCACCGAAGAAGAGCTTAATGATATGGGCAAGCATCTTGATGAATATAAGGAAAAACTAACTGCTAAGTAAGCTTAATATCTTTTCTAAAATGTATGATATTAAATCAAACAACTTGCTTTTGAATTTAGCACACAATAGCATAAGTATTTATATTATTTAAAGCACTTTTATCATTCGAAATTATTTAATAAATTATGAAATCTTAAATATTATTTATTTTTTATGGATTGATTGATTTACTTTTGATTCGAAAGTTATTTTTAATACATTTGTTGTCTTGTATAAAAGTCACTTATCCAGCAGGAAAATTCATAGAAATCGGGCCTAAAATTTTTTATTTGTAATTTTAAGCACAAATATTTTCCTTAAAAGTCTAACAATTTAAAGGAATAGTTATAAATATGAATCATCAAGAAAAAGTAAAAATGTTTTGAATGCACTTAAATTAAATATCCTAAAATAATTTTAATAGAAAAAATTGCAGTTACGACAATAGCAACATATAAGAAATTATAATATCTTTTCAAAAGATGTTTAAATATAAAAATGATGAAATCAAAATGTAAAAATTTAATATTAAAAATAAATGTTTAATTCACCTTAAATAGAATCATCAAGAAAAAAATTGTAAGAAGCAAGAAGAATCAATTGGAGATTAATGAAATAAAAAATAATTTAATTATTTCGTCTGAAATTGTGAAAGGGAAACTATGTTAAGTTGGGCTATAGGTTTTTTAGTTATAGCTGTGGTTGCAGCAGCTTTTGGATTTTATGGATTAGCAGATGTGTCAGTATATGCTGCAAAAATTATTTTTATTGTATTTCTTGTTCTTGGCATTTTATCATTTTTAGGTTCTATTTTTTTAAGAAAAAAATAATTAATAAAGAACACTAATTAAAAAAGGATATAATATAAAAACTGATAAAATATTATATTTTTTACTTGGGTCTAGTTCATATGTTAACACTGTTTTAAATTCAAAAAATGGTAGATAAAATAAATTTTTCAAAGTAAATAACTTTGGCTTATCTGCGATGCTTTTCAATTGTTTATAATGAATTGTGTTAGTATAGTTTTTTCCTGTGACCACACAAACGTAATAAATATTTTTATGTAAATGTGTAGATAGTGGAGCCGAAAAAATACATTCATATTTAGATAATTTTTTAAAAAATAAATATTTATCTTCTATAAAAAACAAAGAAAAAATCAGTGAAAAAGAGGAAGGAGAAAATTTTCTTGAAAAAAATAGATATATGGTTAAAGAAAAAATAATAAAATAAATTTACAATAACAATATTCAGTTATCTAAAGATATTTAGTAATGTGTAGTTGTCGGAATTAATGCAAATTAAAAGCGATAGAATTATATATTATTTAATCATGACTTTAAAATTAAAAAATAAATCAGTCCTATAATTTAAAAAGAGAAATATTTTTATGAGCTATAAACTAAGTTTTTTTATTTTATCAATTCTATTCTTATTAATAAGCTTAGAGGGATGTGCACGTTTTTTTAAAAAAGACGATACTCGTCCAGAACTGTCACCCTATTCACCCCAATTTAATTCTATAGTAATATTTGGAGATAGTCTTTCTGACGGCGGAAGTATAGATCTTTTAACTCGCGGTGCTAAAGAGATTCCAGGATCTGGAATTGAAAAGTGTCCTCCCAATAAGTGATTTTTACAAAACGTAAATACAGATTTAAATTTCCTTTTGAGGGGGAGATTTAAATGGAGATGGAAAATAGACTTTTAAAACTGTCAGAACAAGTCGCTTTTGAAAGAA
>NZ_JBIPMD010000103.1:0-10625 GCF_044369315.1 Silvanigrella sp. | reverse complement strand
ACAAAGGGCTTGCTTGTCCATGTTTTCGGAAGATTTTCTGCATGCCTTTTTAAGTACATATTCTTTTTCTAAAAACACATTCTCAACTCTTAACTGGCATTTTTAATTCATTATATGATAATTTAAATGAAAGTAACAGAATAATTGAAACAGCTCGCTCACCTGTTGGTAACGTAACAATCGCGAATTCAGATTCTTCGTGGATTCCTTTTACTCATACTGCCATTGATATGGCTTATCGGGCTGTTGATGAATTTAGTAAAAAAGTTTAAATGGCAGAAATAAAAGATTGCCCGGAATTAAAAACTTGAATTGCAGGATTGCCTTTATAGTGCACGTTGCAATTTCCATAAGCGGCACCTGCAATGGAATCTTGTGCAAATAAACGTACCTGTGAAGAATGATTACAGGAAACAGAAGCTGTTTTCGCTTCTAATTCAACAGCATTTAATTTTGCAGATCCAAAGGCTACCACTTTAAAATTATCTACAGACCCAATTAAATTTGACTGACTGGAATCGGTACCTTCAAAGCTAAAATGTCCGCCTTTAATATTCAAAACACTTGCATGAACGCTGTCTCTAATATATAATGAATTTAATACATGAGTGTGAATTATAATATGTACCCTGTTAGGACAGTTAAAGCCTTCTTCCATATGAATATAAAGTTTTCCAAAGGAGTTTACTTCGGTAATGATTTTAGATAAAAAACTACCTTTACTTTTTACTTCTATGCCTTGGCTTTTACCAACAAAAATTTCGACATCAAAATTATTTGCAATAGCAATTGATGAAAAATAACCGACAACTCTATTTTGATAATACATACTCATTTGAACATCCTTTAACTTCTAATATTAAAAAATTTTAAAACAAAGATTTTTAGGATGAATTATAATAAAAATCACTTAAAGCAGACTGCTCTTTTAAGGTAACAAAAAAGGGAGTGATGTCAATAGTCTGGAAAAGATTTCTTAAAATCCTTGCATTTAGACGTTGACTCTAATCCCGTCATTTGCTACTAGATGCCATCTTCAGGTGCCGTGAATCTCGGCAGGAAGTTTTTCACGCAAGCAACATAAGCGTAAGCTATTAATAACTCTGAGGTTTTTATGAGAGAAAGCATTCATCCTAAATTTGGCCCATGCGAAGTTCACTGCGCTTGTGGGAATACATTTGAAACACGTAGCACAAAAAACGTATTAAAAATTGAAACTTGCAGTGTATGCCATCCATTTTGGACCGGTAAACACAAGGTTCTTGATACTGCAGGACGTATTGAGCGTTTCAACCGTAAATATGCGGCTAAGGCAGTTCAAACAAGCAAGTAAAATCTTATATTTAAGATATAAACAGGGGGCATGTCCAATCTTTGGATGCTCCCTTTTTGCGTGTTAAGAGGGTTCTAGAGCCCCTTATTCAGTTTCACTTTATCTGTAATTGGAATATAAACTCATGATGCTACAGCTTGCTAAAATTGAACGTAGATTTCTTGAGCTCGAAAGCCTTCTTTCTCGCCCCGAAATTATTTCAAACAACACTGAATTTCGCAAACTAAGTAAAGAACGCGCCGATCTTGAAGAAACAGTGCGTTTGTTTAGAGAATTTAAAAAAATAGAAGAAGATAAAAAATCAACAGAAGAGCTTATGGAAGAAAGCACAGGGGAAATGAAAGACCTTGCTTTTGATGAGCTTAAAAGCTTAAAAACTCGTTATGAAGAACTTGAAAAAGATCTTGCCATTCATTTGCTCCCCAAAGATCCCAATGACGGAAAAAATATTTTTCTAGAAATTCGTGCTGGAGCTGGCGGTGATGAGGCCAGCCTATTTGCGGGTCAGCTTTTTAGGGCATATGCTCGTTATGCAGAACGTAAAAAATGGAAAATGGAAATCATGTCACTCAATGAAAATGAGCTTGGTGGCACTAAAGAAGTTATTGCGTTGATTGAAGGTGAGGGTGTTTACAGCATTCTTAAGTACGAAAGTGGTGTGCATCGTGTACAACGTGTTCCGCAAACTGAGGCGCAGGGACGTGTTCATACTTCGACCATTACAGTTGCTGTATTGCCAGAAGCAGATGATGTGGAAGTTTCAATCAACGAAAATGATCTTCGGGTAGACACTTACCGAGCCGGTGGGGCTGGAGGTCAGCACGTCAACAGAACGGACTCTGCTGTTCGTATAACCCATATTCCAAGTGGAATCGTAGTAGCATGTCAAGATGAGCGTTCTCAAATAAAAAACCGTTCTAAAGCAATGAAAATCTTACAAGCTAAATTGCTTGAAGCAGCTGAAATTGAAAAAGAGAAAGCGTTTTCGGAAGAACGTAAATCACAAGTAGGAAGAGGCGATAGGAGTGAAAGAATTCGCACATATAACTTTCCTCAATCTCGCGTAACGGATCATAGAATTAACCATACGATCCACTCTATTGATGCATTTATGGAAGGTGAAATTCAGGAAATGCTAAATATGTTACGTCAATATTACCAAGCTGAAGCATTAAAGTTACAAGCTGAAGGCAAATAAAATATGCAAGTCATTGAGCAAGAAAAAAAAGAAATATTGTGGTCCGTTAGAGAGATCTTAAATTGGACCACAAAAAGATTTTCTGAAAGTGGTATTGAAACGCCCCTTTTAGATTCTCAGCTTCTTTTAAGTCGAGTTCTTAACCTGTCAAAAATACAATTATATATTGAAATTGATAAACCTCTAACAGAAAAAGAACGAATTTTATTTAGAGAACTTGTAAAAAAACGTTTAAAAGGTGAGCCTGTATCTTACTTGTTAAATGAAAAATATTGGCATGATATAAAATTATTTGTAGATAATCGTGTATTAATACCAAGGCCTGAGACAGAAACAATGTTAGATTTTGTTCTTCAAAAATGTAAATTAAAAAATGAAAAGCCTGAAGTTATTTTTGATTTATGCACTGGATCGGGTTGCCTTGCTATTGCTTTGGCAAAAAAATATCCTGAAGCAAAAGTAGTTGGGATTGATTTATCTAAAGACGCTATAGATGTTTGTATTAAAAATGCAGAATTAAATTCTGTTTCAAATGTTACTTGGATAAATGCCGATGTAACAAACATGGATTTATTTAAAATGCTTTCTTTAGAATATAAAAAAGCAGATATTATTGTTTCTAATCCGCCCTATGTAACAGAAGAAGAATGGCAGAAGTTAGATGCTGGTGTAAAAGATTATGAACCTAAAATGGCTTTAGTCTGCGATGATAATGGATTAAAAATAGGTAAAAATATTTTACAATATATTACTGATTTTAAATTATTAAATAAAAACAGTATTTTTGCTATGGAATTAGCAGAAAAACAACCTCAAAAAATTGATAATAATATAAATAAAATCATTCAAATAAATCATCCTATGTGGAATATGCCAATTAATGAATGGTTTGCTCTCTGCGACTATGAAGGAAAAGATCGATTTTTAGTTCGAATTGAGCAAGATTCGAAAATTGAGTAATTCTCATCTTTAATTATAAAAGCTGCAATTATGGTATAAAATTCATTTAGTAATTGCATAATGACAAATGCTTGACATAAAACATAAATATTAAAAAAATACTATCATTATAATATAATGCTTTTTAAGGGATTTTTAATGAGATGGGTATTTATCTCAATGTTGTTTTTAGAAGAAAGTACTAAGATTTTTTCACTTGCTAAAACAGCAGAAAGAAAAAATTATTTTAAAATGAATTTAGGAATAGATAAGATTTATAATTTTTAATTTGGAAAGGTTTTTAAGTATGATTTTTCTTAAAATAATGATTGAAATATTGTTAATAAAATTTGCAGATTTTTTATCGATTTTTAGCATTAAATTAAAATATAAATTAATTAATATGTTAAAAATATATAAGCTAAGAAAAATTGCAAAACATGCATATTGTAATTCTGCATTCTATAAGAAAATTTTTAATGAAAATGGTATTAACGAACAAAATATATCAAAAATTACTTTTGAATCTCTTCCTGTGATTGAAAAAACGGATATTATTAGCAATTATAAAGATATTATATGCTCAAAAGACATAAATAGCAGTAAAATATTTGAATCTTTGATTAGGTCTCAAACTCATGATCTCATAGATAATAAATATAATTGTGTATATACTTCTGGAACAACTGGTATTAAATTACCAGTATTGTATGAAAATAGAGAATTAAAAAAAAATTATATTCAATAATTTTATTAATAATGCTAAACCATATAAATCTTTATTTTCAATAAAAACTAGAGTTGTCCTGTTAGCTGTTTTAGAAACAAGAACCATCGCTTCATTGGTATTTCGATATGCTCCTATTTCAGTATATAATAAAAAAGAAATATCAATTAAAATTCCTATCATTGAAATTATAAATGAACTTAATCAATTTAATCCTGAAATGATAATTGCATATCCAGGTGTTTTTATATCTCTTATTAAATATAAAAAAGAAGGTTTATTAAAAATAAATCCAAAAAAAATATATCTTACTGGTGAGGTTTTAACAGACGAAAATTTAAAATTAATTAAAGAAAATTTTACTGCAGATATTTATAATCTTTATAATTGTAGCGAATGTATGAATATGGCGGTAAGGAAAAATTTTGGTAAATTTAAATTATTTAATAACTTAAACCATGTAGAAATATTAGACGAAAATAATAAACCTGTTCCAAAAGGTCAAATTGGAAAGGTTGTTATTACAAATTTTATTAATTTTTCACAACCATTAATTAGATACGAATTGGGAGACTTAGCTGTCTCTAGTGCTAATGAAAATGAAGAACTTTCCTTTGAAGGAATTATTGGAAGAAAGTATAGACCTATCATTTTTAAAAATAATATTGGAGAGTCTGTTGAAATTTTTACCTTAACATTTTATGAAATTATAGCAAAATCAATAGAAGTTGTTAAAGCTCAAATTCTTATAGGCAATAATTATTTTAAAGTAAACCTTGTCTGTGATGATATTTATTTATTAAACTGTGAATTGAATGTTATAAAATATTTAAAAAAAATTAATTCGGATGAATCTATTACATTTGAAATAGAAAGATTAGATGACATTTTACCAGAAAATAACGGGAAAATTCCTTTAATTAAATTTTTAGATAATTATGAAGAAATACCTAATATTCCATACAATATTGTAGTTACAGAAAATACAAATACCGTTTTAAATTAATTATAAAAATTATTTGTCAAGAATTTCATTTTGAAAAAAATGAGCAACATGTTGTTTAAAATATGCCTGACAATGATCAGCAAGTTCGCTTGTCGTTAATGGGCATCCAAGTTTTTGTGTTGTTGTCAAAAAACTATTGTGATCTCTGCCTTGTCTGTAATCCGGTTCCCGTGATGGATGAGCTAAAAGTTGGGAAATAAATTCTATATTAGGATTTACAAGTAAGCTTCCTTGGTACACAAGCAAATGTTTTTTTCTAAAAATACTTGTTCCAGCAATTTTTTTATCTAAAAAACTGATGTCACTAATTCCATTTTGTGAGAGATCAGGACAACCCGCTTCTTTTAAGGCATTTATCCAAAGTTGGTTGATCATTTGAAAGTATTTATTGTTTCCAAAGACATCTTTTGCATAAAATGCAAATGTCAAAATAAGGCACCCTTCTCCTAAAACAACAGTCCCTCCGCCACCTTTTCTTCGTAAAATAGGAACATTATTTGTTTCACAAGCAAGAACATTGGCTTCAATGTCTGGTTTATTTGAGCTTGATAATACAACAACATTTCGTTTTGTTTCAAAAAACCGAAATAAAAACGAATTTTCATTTAAGTCTTGAGATTTGTATTTTGGCCAATATTTTTTTGGTAAATTTAATACCCAATTATCCATCCACATATTGTTACTTTAAAGCGCTTAAGATTTCAGAATGAGTAAGTCTCGAAATAAAAGCTGTTTTTGTTTCAAAACGAGAATTTAAAGATGTTTTTACCCAAACAGATTCACAGCCCGCTTCATATGCAGCAATAAGTCCACGTTCTGAATCTTCAATAACTAAAGCTTCGGATGGTTCAATTCCTAATTGTAAAATTGCTTTATTGTATAAATCAGGAAAAGGTTTTTTACGCATTCCTTGCTCAAGGCCAACAATCATATCTATTGGCAAATTTTCACTTTTATGCTGAGAAAGAATTAAATTGATTTCACTTGCAGGGCTATTGCTTGCAATCGCATTAATAATCCCTTTTTTATTTAAAATAGATAAAATTTCTGGGATTTCAGGATATATTTTTGCTTGGAAATCTGAAATGAGTTGCCAATAATACTTTGCTTTTTCTTTACGAATTAAGTCGGGATCGCATTTGATATTATACTTTTCAATTTCTTTTGACACTCCTCCACCAGTATGGGTAAAGGTTTCGTAATACTCGTATTCATTTAATATATGATTATATTGCATAAATGCCTTTTCATATGCTAAAAAATGAATTCGTTCCGAGTCACATAGGCATCCATCAAAATCCCAAAGTATAGCTTTTTTGTTAAGTATTGTTTGTTTAAGATTATTCATAGTTGCGTTCCTTACTCAACGTGTATTACTTAGGGTGTGGTATATGCTGAAATTTTGATCCAGCGCATTAACAGCCTGGAGAAATTGCATAGGTAGCACGTTTATAAGATACGGGCTAGATAGTATTCATTTGATCTTTTATTTTATTTTGTTTTGATGAGAGGGTTTGATAAATGAAACGAGTCGTTGTTACAGGCCTTGGAATCGTATGTCCAATCGGCAATAATTTAGAGGAATGCTGGGAAAACGTAATTGCAGGCAAAAGTGGTATCGGCAAATTAACCATGTTTGAACCACCTGAAAATTGCGTAACGATTGCTGGTGAAGTAAAAAATTTTGACCCAACAAAATACATGAATGAGAAAGAAGCTAAACGGAATCAACGTTTTGTACAACTTGCCGTAGCAGCTTCAAAAATGGCATTAACAAATGCAAACCTTGAAATTAATGCTTCAAATCATCATCATATTGGTGTTTCTATTGGAGTTGGAATAGGTGCTCTTGGTTATTTAGAAGATCAATCTTTTATTGCAAGAACAAAAGGAATTAAACGCGTTTCTCCTTTTACAATTCCGGGTTTTATTGGAAACATGGCTGCTGGTGTTGTCTCTTCTGAAACAGGTGCAAAAGGTCCAAATATTTGTGCAGCTACAGCTTGTTCAAGCGGCGCACATTCTATTGGCGATGCTATGATGTACATTCAATCTGGTAGAGCAAAAGCTATGATTTGTGGGGGTGCTGAATCTGCATTAAGTTTAATTGCTTATGCTGGTTTTGGACAAATGAAAGCATTGTGTTCAAATCGTTCGGATGAACCTGAAAAAGCTTCCAGACCATTTGATAGAGATAGAAGTGGTTTCATAATGGGTGAAGGTTCTGGAATTCTTATTTTGGAAGATTATGAGTACGCAAAAGCGCGTGGAGCAAATATTATTTGTGAAATAGCTGGATTTGGAGCATCGGGGGATGCTTATCACTTTACTTCCCCTGCTCCTGAAGGAGAAGGCGGTGCGCGCGCTATGCAACAAGCATTAGACACCTCTGGATTAAAACCTGAAGATATTGACTATATAAATGCTCATGGAACATCTACAGAACTAAATGACTTGTGTGAATCTCAGGCAATTAAAACAGTTTTCAGAGAACAGGCTTATAAATTGAATGTGAGTTCCACAAAAAGCATGACAGGACATTTGTTAGGTGCTGCTGGTGGTATTGAAGCTGTATTTTCAGTTATGGCAATTAAAACAGGAGTTATTCCGCCAACAATTAATTTAGAAAATCCAGGTGAGCATTGTGATTTAAATTATACTCCTTTTAAAGCTGTTAAAAGAGAAGTGAATGCTGTTTTATCAAATTCATTTGGATTTGGTGGAACAAATGTTTCTTTAGCTTTTAAAAAGTTTAAAAATTAAAGATACAAATAATTTATCCTCAGAAAATAAGTATAATATTTTTTTTTAATAAAAGTTTTTGTCGTTAAAATTGAATTGTACTTAATTTTCAATCTGAAGTATAATATTTTTTCTAATAAATCGATCTGTGTTTATTATTTCTTCTTCATTTTTAGCTGAATACCAGACATCAATTAGGAAGACTTCCTCATTTTCTCCATTGATAAAATCTCCTATTTTGTAATAGGTATTAGTATTAATTACGTTTGTTAATTTTTCAACTTTATCTAATCCATCAATGCTTTTTAAGTATCCTTTTGTTGTTGGATAAATTACTGACATAGATAAAAAATCAGGCGTATCAGGATTTTTAATAAATTTTAATTCTTTACCAATGGTTTGATTAATTAAAATATCTTCATAACTTATATTATAAATTGTTTCTATATTATCCTTTATGCGTGATCCTCCCATACGTGGATTTACTTCTAAAATAATGGGTCCATCTGTTGATAATCGAAGTTCAAAGTGGCAGAAACAATTTTTTAATCCTAAAGTTTTGCAGACTAATTTTGTATAATTATTTATTTCTTCTTTTTCTTTTTCGGATAAAGAAATGGTTGGAGTAAAAACAATATTTTCTAAAACACAAGATTTGTTTTGAATAACATCAATTTTTTCGTGCATCAATAATGGAAAAACATCTTCATTATCACATAAAACTTCGACAGAATATTCATTGCCATGAATGGCTTTTTCTAATAATAATTGGTTAGTATTATCAAATTTTATTTGTTTATAGTTATAAGAAAAGTTTAATTTGTGATAAGATGACGACATATTTTCAACATAATATCTATAAAAACTTTTTAATTCATCTATATTTTTTATAAAACTTACGAAACCAGATGCTGCACCTGCAGCTGGTTTTGCAACAATCGGGTAACCTATTTCATTTGCTTTGACTTCTAATTCATCTTCTGAATTTACAAGAGCATAATTAACTGAAGGAACATTAAACTTAGCTAATTGTTCGCGCATTAGAAATTTATTATTTGCAAAATAAAGAGCGTCTGGATTATTATGTGGTAAATGATATTTTTGTGCTAATTCTGCAATAATTGCTGATGGTAAATACATATTACCTGATTGAAAGTAACCATATGGACAATTAATTCCAATTAAATTATACTTTTCTGAAAGTGGTCTGATAATATTATCTAAATATTCATAAGATAATAAAGGTGTTTTAAAAACTTCAAAGGGAACGTCTAGAGTTATGCTATTGCTACAATTTTCAGGCACTATTCCAATGGTTTTTATTTTGAGTTCATGTGCACGTATGAGGGCGCTTTTCAAACGAGCTAAATGAGAATTTGAGTGTTCGATCAGAATTAAACAATTTTGTTTTTTTATTTGTGACATTTTAGAATTTCTTTCTTTTTAAATTAATAATTTAAAGCATGATTTAATTTTTCTTCTAAATGATTTGAGAAATCTATGTCTTGTAATGCTAATTTAATTTGTTCAATATATGGAGTAATTGATATATCATGTGTTAAAAATGGTATGATTTTTCTAATTTTCGAATAGACTATTTGAGTAAAATCTGACATTTTTCCTTGTCGAATATCAACAGCTTGTGCAGCGCAAAGTCCTTCAAATGCAATAATGTAACAAGTATTGTCATATATTTCTTGGCAACGGCGTGCAGCAATTAAACCAAATGAAACAATATCTTGAAAATCACCGGTTGATGTTAAAGTTTGAATGCTAAGTGGAACGCATAAGGATCGGTTTTCTGCTGTAATGGAAGTTGCCATAAACTGACCTCCCATGAGACCAAGTCTTAATCCTTGGTTGTTGCTGCATAGAAAAGCAGGCAGCCCATTGCTATTGTTTTTATCCATGAATCGATCGATTCGTCTATCAGATAAATTTGATAGAGTTGTCATCGCAATGGATAAATAATCCATTGCCATAGCAATATATTGCCCATGAAAATGTCCATTATGAAAAACTTCATTTTCTTCTGGTATTACAACCGGATTATCGCTGCTAGAATTCAATTCATTTTCCACAATATTTTTTACATAGATAAGCGTGTCAAGAATGGGGCCTAAAATTTGAGGTGTACAACGAAGAGAATAAGCATCTTCGATTTGTCGCCCTAAATTTTTAATGGTACCATCATTTTCATTTTGAATATTTATTTCTTCCGATTTTTCATTTGTAATTAAATGGCTAGATTCAAGAATTTTTGTAATTTTTTGAGCTGTTTTTAGTTGTCCTAAGTGCATTTTTCTTTTGTGAACTCTAGGATCAAAGGGTTTTTGTTTAGTCGCCAATCCTTCAAAAGTTAAGCAGGAAATAAACTCATAAATATTCATAAGTCTATCACATTGATACCAGTTTAAAGCAGCAAGGCCAGTCATTGCAGAAGTTCCATTTATCATTGCCAAACCTTCTTTATAACTTAAAGACATTGGTTTAATATTAAAATGATTTAATGCTTCTTTCGAATTAACTATCTCTCCTTTAACACGAACATTACCTTGTCCTGTAGCGGCGTGTCCTACCAATAAGTGCATTTTACAAACAAAATGAATGCTAGTAAATTTTTTATAGAGAGTGGTTTTTGATTTTGTTGATGGTATCGAGATAATTCCAAGGCAACCAA